>JANOZA010000526.1:0-3933 GCA_031429155.1 Verrucomicrobiota bacterium
CCTAGATCCCGGGCGAGGCGGGTCATGTCATCTTTGACAAAGTCGAGCAGGCTCGCACGCCGGCGCAGCGCAGAGCGGCGGTCGGCCTTGCTGCCGCCTTCGCCGAAGAGCTGCTCGAATACGAGGCGGGGGTGCGCCTCCGCCGGCAGTGGCGTGGTGGGCGATGACCATGAGAGATTGTTTTGATAAACGCAGGCGTAGCCATTGTCGCACTGGCCGACGACCTGCATCAAGTCCATCGCCAGCTCCAGCGACGGAAGTTGTGTCTGAAGGCCAATGTTTTTCGCCGCGATCTGATCCGCTGTAGTGCCGAGAAAGTAATCGCTGCTCTCGGTATGCCTCGCGCGCGCCGCACTGAGAAACGCGGCATTCGAAGTGGCGTGCGTGCCGGGGTACGCAGGCTGCAGTTCGAGATTCGAAATCGCGGTGACGTGCTGCCGCACCGGCGCGAGCGAACTGAGGATCGGCGACAGTTCATCAAGCGTGTCCGCTCCCGGCGGGGTCCATCGCGTGATATCGGAGCCCATGGGAATGAAGACATAGCCAAGCCGTTTGGCGGGCACTGCCCCCGAGTGCGCAAAGGCGGTCGCCGCCGGCACCATGGCGTCGAGCAATGGCAGTGCGAGCGTGCCTCCCAGCCCGCGTAACAGAGTGCGGCGCGAAAGGAATTTGCGGGTGGTGAAGGTGCTCATGGCAGTGAGAGAAGGGTCATTTCTGAGTAACCGGCTGGCTGGCACGCATGGTGAACGGCACACTGGTGGCGATGTTGACGATGATTTCAGAAAAACGATAATCCTTTTTCCCGGAGCGGCGCACGACCTCACGCACTGCCGGGGCGTCGAATGGTTCAATGCCGCGACCCAGTGCAAAGCCGAGCAACTTCTCAGTGAGCGTGGTCACAAACAAATCCGGCCGCCGCAAAAATGCCTGCTCCAGGCCATCAATCCCAACAAACGTGCTGCCATCAGGCATCCCGCCGGAGGCATCCACGGGCTGACCGGCTTCCAGCGTTCGCCAGCGGCCCACGGCATCAAAATTCTCCAGCGCGAACCCCGGCGGATCTATGAACTCGTGGCAACTGGCACAGGCCGTCTTGTCGCGATGCGCCGCCAGCCGCTCCCGGATGGACAGCTTCTCCGAGATGACGTTTCCATCAAGCGACGGGACGTCAGCAGGAGGAGGCGGGGGAGGCGTGCCGAGGAGGTTTTCCAGTATCCATTTGCCGCGGATCACCGGCGAGGTGCGCGTGGCATAGGACGTCACGGTCAATACGCTGGCGTGGCGCAGCAGGCCGCCGCGAGGACTGTCAGCTTCGAGCGCCACTCTGCGAAAGTGAGAGCCCATGATATGCGGAATGCCGTAGTGCTTCGCGAGTCGTTCATTCAACCAGGCGTGATCAGATTTGAGCAACTCAAGCACACTGCGATCGTCGCGGACAATTTCCGTGAGGAGCAGCTCAGTCTCACGCCGCATGGCCTGGCGCAAATTGTCATCGAAGTCGGGGAACAAGCGTCCGTCGGGAGTGATGGAATCGAGATTGCGCAGATGCAGCCATTGCGCCGCGAAGTTGGTCACCAGCGACTGCGCGCGCTGATCGGCGAGCATGCGACGGACCTGCTGCTCGAGAATCTCCGGCTTACTAAGTTCTCCGCGAGTGGCGCATTCGAGCAACTCATCGTCCGGGATGCTGCTCCAAAGAAAGAACGAAAGCCGCGATGCCAGTTCGACGTCACTCACGCTGTAGGCGGTGTCCGGCTTCAGTTCCTGCGGCTCTTGCTCGACTCGAAACAGAAACTCTCGACTGACCAAAATCGCGCTCAATGCCGACTCGATGCCGGCATCAAATCCACCAGGCAAGGCATCGTGGAAGAACGGCATGAATCGCGCCACATCCGCTGCCGCGACCGACCGGCGCCACGCCCGCCGCAGCAGTGTGGACAGCACTGATTCAGCGCTGCTCTGGTCCTCCGCCGCAGACTTTGGCTGGACGGCAAAAATCCGCTGCCGGCTCGGCGTTTGTCCGGGCGCTCCCGCTCCATATGGCCCGACGATAGAGACCTGGAAGAGAGCCGGGCCGGTGCGCGGATGCCGGTGAAAATTGAACCGCGCCCCGTAGGGCTGGCGCCTGTGTTCCAGCAGCGAGGAAGGATTCTTCAAGAATGTCACGCCGAGATCGTGGCGACCGGCTTTCACCGGCAGACGGATCTGGAGGTGCTTTTCAACGTCATTGTGCCCCTCGCCATGCGCCGGCGGCTTCACCGTGAAAGACTTCACTTGCTCCCGGTCGAGCAGGACCAGCAGTTCGTGTTCTCCGTGCAACCCTTCGACCTCGTCATTACGGTCGCGAGAGAGCCGAATGGTGAACTCATACTCGCCATCACGCGGAAAGGTGTAGGGGATCAACGCACCCCCGCGCGTGCCGAAAGGCAACCCTTCGACTCGCTCCTCCTGAGTGATGTCAGGCTTGATGCGGATCGTATCGCCGCCGGGCACGCGCTGCTCTCCTCCCACGGCAAGCCGGCTGATCTTCTGCGCGGCGGAAATATAACGATCCAGCAACGCCGGCGAGAGCGTCCCGACAGTCACGTTGTCGAATCCATGACTCGATTCGTCCGCGGGCAACAGAGCCCCGGCGTCGATTTCCACCGCAAGCAGGTCACGGATGGCGTTTTGATATTCGGTGCGATTGAGACGGCGAATGGTCTCCGTCCGCCCGGGTTCGGGGGTGGCTTTCGCCGACGCATCAAGCGTGGCGGTCAATGCGGCCAGCATCGCTTCATATTCCGATTCGGAAGGTCGCGCCTTCACACTCACCGGCGGCATCTGACGCGTGCTCAGCCGTCGCACCACTTTCTCCCATACATCTGGATGGCCCGCGAAATCCTGCGGCGCGCTGACATCGAGAATCAGCCCGCCCTTCTTTGCATCAGAGTCGTGGCAGTCCATGCAGAACTTCCCCACGAGAGCCGACACGCCCCGGTCACCTGCCCCTCCGCTATCCTTCGATTCCGACTGCCCTCGAACGCAGCCGGCAAGCAACACCAAGACTGGGAGTGCCAAAGTGCGTAGGCGGTGGGTGGGTCGGATCATAATCAGCTAATACTCCCGCCCGTCACGGTATCATGCGAGAGCCTCAGCCATCCGTGGCGTGAGCGACGGCCGGCGGGCACCTGCCTCCTCCAGCATCTTGTTTCGATGCACCCAGACGCTTTGCAGCAGGCCCATGAGGAAAAGATTCATGATGAGAAAGGTGCCGCCGTAACTGATAAAAGGGAGCGGCAAACCAGTGATGGGCAGCAGTCCGATATTCATGCCCATGTGCTCGAAGATGTGCGCAAAGAGCAGCGCGATGATCCCGGTCACAATGAGCCGCCCGAGCGCATCGCGGGCGAAGAGGGCGACGGTAAAACACATGACGATGAGCGCGAGGAATCCCGCCAGCAGAGCCGCGGCGCCCCGGAATCCGAAGGTCTCGCAGACGACGGCAAAGATGAAGTCATTGTGCGCGGTCTCATAGGGCACGAGATTCAACTGCAGCATGTTCTTCATGTTGGGCGGCATATCCTTGGGATCCATGCCTTTACCCGGCCAGCCGGAGGATCCCACGGCGATCAGGATATTCGTCAGCGCATAGCCTTCATTCTTGATGTCCACATCCTTGCCTTGAAGGAGATCCAGCGTGACATCAATCCGCTTCTTCTGGTAGTCTTTTAGCGTGAAGAAATAGACCGGCGGGATCACAATGAGCGCGACCAGCGCCCCGCCAATTAGGCAGCGGAAGGGAATGTTTCCCACGATCAGCATACAGACCGCCACTGGCACGATCACCATGGCCGATCCAAGGTCACCCTGCTTGAGCATGAACAGGAAGGGGATGCCAAAGATGGTCCCGCTAACGAGGAAGCGGACCATATAGTGCCGCATCCACGGGAA
>JANOZA010000527.1:0-16514 GCA_031429155.1 Verrucomicrobiota bacterium
GGTTTCGATCTTCATGGCAAGACTGTCGGCATCATCGGCACCGGTAAAATCGGACGCATCGCCGCACAGATCTTCCGCGGCTTCGGGACTGAAGTGCTGGCCCACGATCCGTTTCCCGCGCAGGAATGGGCGGCCACGCACGGCATCCGCTACGTCGATTTCGACACGCTGCTGGCGGCGACCGACGTCATCTCGCTGCACGTCCCGCTGCTGCCGGAAACCCATCATTTGCTCAACGCGCAGACGCTCGCGCGGATGAAGCCCGGCGTGTTCATCGTCAACACCAGCCGGGGCAAGCTGATCGACACCGGCGCGCTCATCGCCGCGCTCAAAGCCGGCCACGTTGGTGGCGTGGCGCTGGACGTTTACGAGGAGGAGGAAGGCATCTTTTTCGAGGACCTCTCCGGCCAGATGTTGCACGACGACGAACTGTCGCTCCTGCTCAATTTCCCCAACGTGCTGATCACCGCGCACCAGGCATTCCTCACCCGCGAGGCGCTCGGCGAAATCGCGCGCGTGACGACGGCAAACGTCCTTCAACTTGAAACTGGCGAGCCGTTCCTCGCCGGGACCACGCTATAAAACGATTATGACAACCATCACCCCACGCCAGCTCCACGACCGCCTCCAGCAGGGCGAAAAGCTTCACCTGCTCAATGTCCGCACCCCGGCGGAACATGAGGAAATCCACCTCCCCGGTGTGCAACTCGCCCAGCTCGACCGGCTCGACTCGCAACTTGCCGGGGAGAAGGGCTGCGTCAAAGACCAGCCGGTCTTTCTCCTCTGCCGCACGGGCAGTCGAGCGAAGCAGGCGGCGGAGAAGCTCGAAAAATGCGGCTACTCCCAATGCTGCGTCGTCGAAGGCGGCACGACGGGATGGGCCGATGCCGGGCTGCCGGTCAATCGCGGCACGAGCAACGTTATTTCGCTGGAACGCCAGGTGCGCATCGCCGCCGGGGCCATTGTTCTAACTGGCGCGCTGCTCGCGCAATTCGTCCATCCCGCCTTCATCTGGCTCTCCGGGTTCGTTGGCGCGGGGCTCATGTTCGCCGGCATCACGGACTGGTGCGGCATGGGGGTGCTCCTTGCGAAGATGCCCTGGAACCAGCGCGGCGGCGGCTCCTGCTGCGCGAAGTAACTAATTACCTCATCGCCTATGAAAAAATCAGTTCCAAGTCTGCGCATCGTACTAACCGGTGGACCCGGTGGAGGGAAAACCACTGCCGCGGATCTCTTCCGCCGGGAAATCGGCAACCGTGTCGTGATCGTCCCGGAGGCGGCGACGATACTTTTTCAGGGCGGTTTCCCGCGGTGCCGCAAACCTGATCCGCGCCGCATTGTCCAGACGGCGATCTTCCATGTGCAGCGTCACCTTGAAGATGTGCAGGCCGCGCTCTATCCAGGCCGCACGTTGCTGTGCGACCGGGGTACAGTGGATGGGGCGGCCTACTGGCCAGGCGATGCCGGGGCGTATTTCAAAGCGGTGGGCACCTCGCTGAAGGAGGAGCTTAAGCGGTACGATGTCGTGATCTTTTTTGAGACAGCGGCGGTGGGTGGAAGTTCGATCGAAGGCGGAAATCCCGTCCGGGATGAATCCCAGGCTGAGGCTGTAGAACTGGATGCAAAGTTGCGGGCGCTGTGGTCGCAGCATCCCCGCTTCATTTTCGTTCCTCACAATCCATCCTTCTTCAAAAAGATCAGCTTCGGCCTGGCGGCACTGGAGAGCATCTTCAATCAGTTCAACGACGGCAAACCCCGGGCGGGGACGGCGAAATCCAAACCGAAAAAGATCCTCAATTCCTGAGCGCCCTCCAGCATGGCACGCCCACACCGCAGCCGACCCGCTGGAACGAATTCAGGCGACTCCCGATGGCCTTCCTGCCTCCGAGGCAGCACGGCTGCTCACGACGCATGGCCGCAATGAACTGGCCGCCGCCCCCTCCATCAGTACGATGCGGCTGCTCCTGAGCCAGTTCCAGAGCCTCATCGTCTGAATTCTCATCGGGGCCGCCATTGTCACCGGTGCGCTCGGCGAATGGGTGGACTGCATCGTCATCCTGACTATCGTCGTGCTCAACGCCCTCATTGGATTCTATCAGGAGTACAGCGCGGAAAAATCCATCGCCGCGCTGCGACAGATGACCGCGCCGCAGGCGAGGGTGCGGCGCGATGGCCGGGCGGTCGTCGTGCCGGCAGCGGAAGTCGTTCCGGGCGATATTCTGGAACTGAAGGCGGGCGATTTGGTGGCGGCGGATGCGCGGCTGATTGACGCCTCGGCTCTCAAGTGCGTGGAAGCGGCCCTGACCGGAGAAAGCGAGACTGTGGAAAAAAGCGCCGTCGCATTACTGCCCGTCACCGCCGCACTCGGCGACCGTGTGAACATGCTGTTCATGGGTAATTCCGTGGTCGCTGGGCAGGGCCGGGCGGTGGTGGCAGGGACGGGCATAAATTACGAACTGGGACGCATCGCGGAGTTGCTGCGCACAGCGACCGCTGCGGAGAAAAAGACCCCGCTGTAAAAGCGGCTGGCAGCGCTGGGCCGCACTCTGGTGTGGGCCTGCCTGGGCATCGTGGCTCTCCTGTTTCTCCTGGGGGGGCTGCGCGGCACTCCGCCGTTCGAGTTATTCCTGACCTCCGTCAGTCTGGCTGTGGCCGCCGTGCCGGAAGGCCTGCCCGCTGTGGTCACCGTGGCGCTCGGGCTCGGCGTGCTGCGCATGTCGCGGCGCAAGGCACTCATTCGCCGCCTGCCTGCGGTGGAAACGCTCGGTTCCACCAGTGTGATCTGCACTGACAAAACCGGCAGGCTGACCGCCGGGCAAATGACGGCCCGTGAACTGTATGTGGCGGGCACCACCTTTGCCGTCACCGGCGAAGGCTACGGCCCGCACGACGAAGTCCTGCTCGAAGGCCGCGCTGCGCCTGCCAGCCTCGCGCAGCCGCTGCTGGCACTCGCGGAAATCCTCATCGGCTGCAATAACGCGGAACTCATGCTTGATGGCGGCGCTTGGAAAGTGGCGGGTGATCCGACCGGGGCTGCGCTCCTCCTCGCCGGACAGAAAAGCGGTGCCAGCCGTGAGGTGATCAACCGCGAGCAGCCGATGAATCACCAGATTCCCTTCGACTCCGACCGCAAACGCCGCACCATCGTGCGCCTGCGTCCGGATGGCCGCCTGCGCGTGCAGATAAATGGCGCGCCAGACATCCTGCTGCATCACTGCACGCACATCCTGACAGCGGACGGCATCACTCCGCTCACAGACGAGGAACGCGAGCGCCTTCACCGCGCCGCTTCCCGCATGGCCGGTCGCGCCCTGCGGGTGCTCGGTTCCGCGTATCGCGATATTGATCATGCTGCGCCGGAAATGCTCACAGCAGACTCCGTGGAGCGTGACCTCATCTTTGCCGGCCTGACAGGAAGCCCGCCCTCTGCCTCGCTGCCGATTCCGTCGGAGCGGATGTCATGAAGCGCCGCCCCCGGCACCGGTCGGCGCGAATCACTGACCGCGGCTTCCTCGGTATGATGTCTATCACCGGTTTCCTCACGGCGGATGTGGCCTTCGCGGTTTATCTCCACGGCCTCCAAAGGGAAACTGTCGAAATGGCCCGCAGTCATGCCTTCGGTGTTTTGGTCTTCGCCGAACTTCTGCGCTTTTTGGTGCCCGCACCGAGACTACGCCCGTCTGGCGCATCTTTCTGCTAACGAACATCAGCCTCGCCATCGTCGTTTCTGTTTCCTTTCCCCTTCAGGTGTGGAGCCATCACAATGAATCCCAGTGCCGCTTCTTGAAGACATCATCCATGCGCTCTGCGATTGCCTTCTGCTGCTCGCGCTGGCCACTATTCCGCTGGTGGTTTTGGAAGTTGTGAAGCTGGTGCGGAACTCCCGGCGGTAATAAAGGGCCGTCGCCTTACCGCCCGGTGTCACGGTGGATACCGTCTAAAGAGAGAAACCGTTCGCGTAGCTTTATTTGGCCTGACAACGCCGGGCTGTTCTCCCCGGTGACTCACGGACACACGCCCAGCACGCGGAAGAACCGCCGGATGATGCCGGCGCGGGGGGGGGTGAAGGTGAGTGCCGTGGCCCCGGCGGGAGCGGTCAGGGAGGAATTGGGCAGGTCATCCCTCCATGTGACCAGGTCGCTGCTGTACTGGACTTGATAGCGTCCGAAGGGGACGGCCGGCCATGTCAGCATGTTATTCGTGGTATCTGAAGTGATGGCGGGCTGGATGGGAGGGCAGGCCGTGAAGTAGATCATGGGGTGGGCGCAGCGTCCGCTGACGGTGGTGAGCGTGCCGGTGAGGTTCGTCGCCGTGCCACCGGTGGCGGGTACGCGGGTGACGTTCCCAAGATAGGGCGTGGCTCCGACCGACGAAGCCGCGGCCCGGGTGAACGCGATCCAGGTGCTGTCCGGCGACCACTCGGGATCGCCGCAAAACGTATCACTCAGGCGCAACTGCGTGGCGTGGTCATTCCCCAGCGCCCTCACATACAGCCGGTGGCGACCGCTGCCGTGGTCGGCGCAGTAGGAGAACTTCGTGCCATCCGGCGAAACCGCGGGATCGTAATGATCCACGAGCAGCACCTGAGCGGCCCCCTGATCCACATCCGTGCAGCGGGCGTAGGCGATGTCTGTGGCCGTGCCGGCGAGCAAGCCGGAGAGTGTCACGGACGGCTGATTGCCATTCACCAGGTCGGAAAGATAGATGCGCCCCGTTGACCGCTGCACATGGAAGCTGTCGCAGCCTGTGACGAAGCAATCGAACGTGGTCGAGTAGAGCAGCGCATCGCCCGTGCCGTCCGTGCTGATTCGGCGCACCTGGTAGGTGCCGTAACTTCCGCTGGCATTGATGCGCTTCAAGTAAAGCAGCGTGGACTCATCGCGCCACTGCACGCAAAACGCCCCTGTGGCAGTCGGCACCACCGTGGCCGCGCCGCCGGCGGTGGGCATGATTTGGAGCGTCCCCGTCCACGGAGTCCCCGCCGAGCGGTTCACCATCGCCACGCGCTGACCATTTGGCGAAAGCGCCGGCGCCCATTCAGAAACCGTGGGCGTTGTCGTAATCTGCACGAGGTCCGTGCCATCCGCCCTCATGCTGAAGAGATCGAAGCTCCCGTTCACCGCCTTGTCAGAGCAAAACATAATCCGCGTCTCCGCTGCGGCATCGGTCATCAGGGCGACGGGTGCGACCGCCAGGAAAGCGGTGCGGGCGAGGATCGTTCGTATCTTCATTGGCGCAGCATTTGCCTCAAGCCGGGCAGATTCACCAGCACAGAATTCCTACGGCTCCCCCAGCCGCAGCATCAACTTCTCCCGCTGCTCCGGGATCCGGTGATACACCTGACGGATGGCGGCGATGGGACTCATGCCTTCCTCCCCGTGAATGCCGAGGTCCGCCGCGACTTCCTTCTCAAAGAAGAGCACCGCCTTTCGTGTTGGCTGGTGATCGTGGAGCCAGTCCAGCGCGCGGCGGAGCAGATCATGGAGCGCTTCCACCGGCGTATCGCCCTCCGCGACGCGCTCGATGAGCGTGGCAAAGTAAGCCGCCGCCAGCACCCGGAGGTAATCCTGTTGAATGCCCTGACGATAGTCCGTGACCGACGCCTCCCTCAGCGCATGGAGGTCACCCTTGCGGCTGCGCGTCCAGTTGATGTCGGCGCTGTAAAAGAGATCCAGCTTTCCCGCGAATGGACTGCCCGGCCGCCGCGCGCCCCTCGCCGCCGTGCGGATGATCCCGTGCTCACGCGTACACCAATGCACGATGAGACTCGTGTCGGTGAGAAGCGTCTTGCGAATGAGGATGCCGGAGGATTTCTCCATCGGTCCTGTGTAGCGTCAGGGCGCGCTGGTCACAAGGACATCCATGAAGCGGCGGGGGCCGGTGGCGAAGGGGACGTTGTCGCGCACTTTGAGCGTGGTCTCGTCGTTTTGGAGAATCGTGGTGTCGTCCGGACGGAGGCCGGTGGTGGTGGTGCCGCTGCGCACGGTGTAGAGCGCGCCGGGGCGTTTGGTGATGGTCATCGTGAGGTAGCCGTTCTCGACAGCGGCGGGCGGGAGGCCGCTGATGTCGGGTTTGAGCGGGTTGAGGTCGAAGCCGAGTTCGAGCATGTCGGGCACGCCGTCGCGGTCGGAGTCGTCGGTATCGTCGTGGCCATCAATGGTGCCCCAGTGCCGCGTCTCCCAGGAGTCGAGAAGGCCATCGCCGTCGGCATCGGTGGGATTGGTGCTGGAGCGTTCGGGTGGCGTGTCGGCGACGTAGATGCCGGTGGTGAGGGCCGTGCCGTAGGCGAGAAAGGACTCCAACTCCGCGGCGGTGCTGCCATTGAAGACGCGGACCTGCGGGGCCATGCCGGCACCGGGGCCGGTGATGATGTCCATGATGCCGTCGCCGTTCACATCACCTGCGGCGACGCGGACGCCGCCGGCGAAGGCGGTGTCGTAGGCGAAGAAGGAGAGCAGGAGCGCGCCGGACGCACCGTTGAAGACTTTGACGTGCGGTGCGCCGCCGGCTCCGTAGCCGGTGACAATCTCTGCGGCCCCGTCGCCATTGAGATCGCCCGCGGCAACAAAGACGCCGCCGGTGAAGCCGGGATAGGCGAAGAAGGAGCGCAGTTCCGCGCCGGACTGGCCGCTGAAGGCTTTGACGTGCGCATTGCCGCCGGTGCCCGAGCCGGTGATGATGTCGCAGAGGCCGTCGCCATTCACATCACCCGCAGCGACGGCGACGCCGCCGGCAAAGGTGGGGGCGTAGGCGAAGAAGGATTGGAGCAGTCCGCCGGTCGCGCCGTCGAAGACTTTGACGTGCGGCGCGGCGCCGGGGCCGGCTCCGGTGATGATGTCATCGCGTCCGTCGCCGTTCACATCTCCGGAGGCAACGAAGACGCCGCCGGCGAAGCTGCTGCCATAGGCGAAGAAGTCGCGGCAGGCCGCGCCAGTGCGGCCATCAAAGACTTTGACGTGTGGCCCGCCGCCAGGACCTGCGCCGGTGATGATGTCGCAGACGCCGTCGCCATTCACATCGCCCGTGGCGACGCGCACGCCGCCGGTGAAGTTGTCCTGGTAGGCGAGGAAGTTATCCAGCATGGTGCCGGGCGCGGTGAAGGCGCGGACGCGCGGCGGGGCACTGCCGCCAGGACCGGTGAGGATGCGACTCTGCGTGCCGCCATCGAGTCGCATCGGTCCGTCGGACGGCGACCAGGTGGTGCCGTTGTCGAGACTGATTTCGGTGAAGATGTCGAAGAAGCTGTCTATCTGGTAAGCACCGTCGGGCATCGTGCGCTGTGTGGTCTTGCCCCGCGACGGAAGTGTAGGGCTTTCGCGAATGAGCATGCCTGCCGGCAACGAGGTGCCGGTGATGTTGAGTGAGAGCATCTCAGTGTCGAAGGTGCGCGTGCCGCCGGTGTCCCATGACTGCCCCACGCGCATCTGGCCCTGGAAGGAAACGGGCGCGCTGACGGGGGAGCCGCCGGGCATGATGAAGTCGAGGCGTCCGTCGGCATCGAGATCGGCCACGGCGAGGGTGCCGGGTAGAGGCAGGGGCGGCGCGGGACTTCTCATCACGAAGTGGAAGTCCTGCATGGAAACCTTGCCGCTGCCGGCACCGCCGCCCGGCAAGGCGCTGCCGACCGGGAAGTCAGTGCCGACATTTCCTGACGAACGCGAGAGCCGGAATTCCGGCAACTGCACGGAGGCGCGCGAACGGACCTTTTGCACCGCGGGCAGGAGCATGGCGTGGAGCGGCTGGTCCGTGGGCAGCCAGCTCTGGCCGCCGTCGAGACTGCATTCGACGAAGATGTCGAAGAACGACCCGATGCGGAATGAGTCGTCCGCGGTTTCCTGGAAGGTGGTCTTTCCGGTGGATGCGCGCGTGGGGCTTTCCCGCAGCCTGAAGCCGCTGCTGCCGGTCAGGTCGAGCTGGAGCATTTCGGTGTCGAACGCGGGCGGGCCGGCGCCGAGTGCGTCACGCGGAGTGAGGCGGAGCACCACGCGACCGGTGAATTTCTCCTGCTGCTGCGCCTGGCCGGGCGGCGTCCAGAGAATGGTAACAGTATAGTCTTCACTGACGTCCGTGGATTGTCCCGGCCTGGGCGGAGGCGCGCCGCCGTAGGAGGTGAGAGGGTGGAGTTCCAGCGAGTTGAGCATGACGCCTCCCGCGGTGCGTGCGCCAGATCCACCAGGTGCGGTGGCCAGTGGTGCGCGGGCGGGGAATTTGGCCGGCGCGACGATGGTCCGCTGGCTCTCGGTGTGCTCGAAATGCACCGGCTCGGAGCCAGGCAGCCAGTGTTGCCCGCCGTCGAGACTGATCTCGGTGAAGATGTCGAAGAAGCTGTCTATCATGAAGCCGCCGTCCACAGGGCGGATGGTCGTGCGACCGGTGGAGGCGCGCGTGGGGCTTTCGCGGATCATCGTGCCCTGCGGCAGATCACCGCCCTGGAGGTTGAGCTGCAGCATTTCGGTATCGAAGCCCTGCGTGCCAGTGCCGCCGGAGTTGGTGAACGACAGGGTCATCGTGGCGGAAGCGGTGACGGGAACGAAAGTCACGCCGCTGTCGTCGGAGTAGTCCATGAACATGTCCTGCGTGATCGTGAACTGTCGCGTCTGTCCTGGCGGCGGCGGCTCGGCGCGCGGGACTTCGGTGCCGAAGACCCAGCACTGGCCGTATTTGACCGCGGTGCGCGGGGCATAGAATACCGGCGGCTGCGACGGGAGCGTGCTCATCATGCCGTTAAGCGGCAGGAAATTGGAGGCGTGCAACTGTTCCTGTGGCGGGAGCATGAGTTCGACATGCGCCGGCGGGCCGGTGGCGGGTTGCCAGGATTGCCCTCCGTCCACACTCAGTTCGGTGAAGATGTCGAAGAAGCTGTCTATCATGTAGCTGCCGCCGGACTGCGGCTGGACGGAGGTGCGGCCGCGCGACGGCAGCGTGGGGCTTTCCCGGATCATGACGCCCGCCGGCAAGGTGCCGCCGGCGATGTTGAGCTGGAGCATTTCCGTGTCGAAGAAGCCCGTCGGGCTGTGCGTGACTCGCATGGTGGCGCTGGCCGGCGCGGATTGCGGCTGCCACGTTTGACCGCCGTCGCTGGACGTTTCAAAGACGGCGGTGTGCGGCGCGCTGATGTTCTGCGCTCCACCCGGCGGCGGCGCGAGCGGGGCGTTGTTTTGAAAATTCCGGTGGACCAGATTGCGCACCACGAGGGGCGGGAAGATGAGCTGCGTCCCTGGCTTTAGCGTGCGCAACTCGCCCCCTCGCGGCGGGAAGAAATTCGTCGGCAACTCGACGGCGACGGCCTGCGGCTCCAGGTTGCCGTGTGCCGGCGGGCCGGACGAGGGCGTCCACGATTGCCCGCCGTCCACGCTGAGTTCGGTGAAGATGTCGAAGAAGCTGTCCACCATGAAGCCGCCGCCCGGTGCGTCACTGATGCGGGTGAGTCCGGTGGAGGGTTTGGAGGGACTCTCGCGGATGCGGAAGGCGCTGCTCTGGATGTTGAGCGCCAGCATTTCGGTATCGAAAAAACGCTCCGTGCCGGACGACGCGCCGGTGAAGAGCAGCGTCATCGTGGCCGGGAGCACCTGACTGCCGGCACCGCCCGTGGGACTGGTGACCGAGCAGTGGAAAAACCCGGACGTCTGGCATTGCGCCGTCATTCCGGCCGGCGGCGCGGGCACGCGCGGAGAATCCGGCGACGGCTCGAACGACATGTTACTCAACACGGTGCCGTCCGGCAGCATCATGGAACCGCCGAGCACGATGCGCCCCGGCGGCGGCAGGAAATCGGTGGCCGCGAAATGGGTGGGCATACTCCCGGCCGGTGGCGGCACCGGCGCGGCGCCGATGCGCATGGAGCCGTCGCTCGGCGACCACGATTGCCCGCCGTCGAGACTGATCTCCGTGAAGATGTCGAAGAACGATCCGATGCGGTAAGTGCCGCCGGGCAGTGGTGTCAGGGTGGTGCGGCCGAGCGAGGCCTTGCTGGGACTTTCCCGCACGCGCACGGTAGTGGGCAACGAGCCGCCTGCGATGTTCAGCGAAAGCATTTCGGTATCGAAGAAGCGCGTGCCGCCGGAGTCCTGCACATGGGTGACGCGGAAGGTGGCGCTGGCATCGCCGGTGCCGGCCACGGGCGGCTGCCCCGCGGCGAGTCCTAAATGAAAGTCACTGTCGCCCTGGAGACTGCCGTTGGCAGTGCTGCCGGCGGCCATCGTGCTCAGGTCCACGTCGGTGACGGCGATGTCGAAGAAAACATCGAAGAAGCTGGCGACCGCGCCATTGGGATACTCCGAGCCGTCGCCGCCGCCCGCCGCGGACTGCGTGAGGTGCTTCACGAAGTTCGGCTGCGGCTTCGTCACCAGAGTATCCGGCGGCGTGAGGTCGAGCCGCAGCGGCTTGTCCGTCGCTTCCCAGGTTTGCCCGCCGTCGAGACTGACCTCTACAAAGATGTCGAAGAAGCTGCCGATGCGATGCGTGCCGCCGCCGTTGGGGACGACGGTGGTCTTGCCGGTGGACTTCAACGTGGGGCTTTCGCGGAGCATCATGCCCGGCGGCAAGCTGCCGCCGCTGATGTTGAGCGCGAGCATTTCGGTATCGAAGAGGCTGTCACTGCTGCGCTGCGTGGTGGTGGTCCAATACACAAAGCCCGGAAAGGCGCGCGTCGTCCCGACGGGGCCGCCCTGGATTTCGACTTCGCACTGCAAGGCCACGAGTTCCGTGGTCAGCGTCTCCCCGGACGCGGGCGGCGGCTGGCCGCCGGTGCTGGAATCCATGCTCAACCTCGTAATGCTCACGCCGCTGGCCGTCTTCGCACCCGCACTGCCGGGCCGCAGCACGTAGCGCCCGGGCGGCGGCAGGGTATCCGAGGACGCCACGGTGTCATGCGGCACGGCGTTGTGCTCAAGGTGCAGCGTGCGGTTCGCCGCATTCCACGAAAGCCCGCCGTCGAGACTGATCTCAGTGAAAATGTCGAAGAAGCTGCCGATGCGATGACCGCCGGCGGCGGGGACGATAGTCGTCTTGCCAGTGGACTGGCGCGTGGGACTCTCACGGATCATGACGCCCGGCGGCAGCGTGCCGCCGCTGAGATTGAGCGCGAGCATTTCGGTGTCGAAGCTCTGTGTCCCCGGGCTGGTGCGGAGGGAGCCGTCGCAGTTGCAATAGCAGCGGATGTAGGTCTGCCCGCCGTCGAGCGACAGGTCGCACACGAAGACATCGAAGAAGCTGGAGATCATCGCAGGCGCACCCGGCGCCGGCGGCGGCTGGCGCAGCGTGGCGGACGTGGATTCCAGCGACGCGCTGCCGAGCATCACCTGCGGGCCACTGGCATTGGTCCACATATAGTAGTGGTAGCGCAGCGAGCCGCCATCACCATGTCGCCCGCGCAGCGGCAGAAAAGGAGAAGTGGCAAACTCCGGCGTGTCCTGTGCCGTGCCTTCCGCGCGGACCGGCTTGTCCGCGGGCTGCCAGGTGGCACCGCCGTCCACGCTGAGTTCCGTGAAGATGTCAAAGAAGCTGTCTATGGCATAACCGCCGCCGGGAAGTACCTGCAGGGTGGTTTTGCCGGTCGAGGCGCGCGTGGGACTCTCGCGGAGCATGAAGCCGGTGCCGCTGAGATTGAGCGCGAGCATTTCGGTATCGAACGAGCCGGTGGTGTTCCGCGTCACGCGGAGGGTGGCATCGCCGGTGGCAGTGGCTCTGGCCGCGGCCTGCGGGGGATGTTGCAGCGTGAAGGCACTGCTCACCGGCAGGGAGATATTCTGCGGCGGTCCGCCCACGGGCAGACCCGTGAGCGACAGACCCGCCGGACTGGAGAGCGAAAGCGCGAGCATCCCGGTGTCGAAGGTCGCGAGGCTGCCACTGCTATATAGTACCGGCGGCGTTCCGGTGCGCACGGAAAGCCGGCTGCCGCGCGACGGGAAGAAATCAGTCGGCACCGTGCGCGTCAGTTCCGGCGGCGCGCACTCCAGGCGCACCGGCACGGAGGAAGGCGACCACGATTGCCCGCCGTCGAGACTAACCTCCGTGAAGATGTCAAAGAAGCTGGAGATCATGGACCCGCCGCTGACCACGCCGCGCACCGTGGTCTTTCCCGTGGAGGCACGTGTGGGACTCTCGCGCAGCATTACCGTGCCCGGCGCACCGTCCGGGCGCGGCGCGGAGAGACTCATCGAAAGCATCTCGGTATCGAACGAGCCGGTGACATTCGAACTGGAAAACCGCAGGCTGCCCTCCGCGTCCGCCGTCAGCGCGTGAAATGTCGCGCCGCCATCGAGGGACATCTCGCAGACAAAGACATCGAAGAACGACTGCACCGCCGGTCCGGCCGCGCCGGGCGGCGATACGCCGCAGCGTTTATGCTTAAAGTCCCAGCCGCGCACGATGACCGTCTGGCTCATGAACGTCGCCGTTCCGCCGCCCGGCACCTGCAGCCATTTTCCCGGGGGCGGCAGGAAATTCATGTCCGCCGACAGCTCCTGCGCCATGCGGCTCATATCCACATGCAGCGCCGCCGCCGAGGGAATCCAGGCCGCCCCGCCGTTCACACTCAGTTCCGTGAAGATGTCGAAGAACGAGTCTATCTTAAACAACCCGCCGCCCGGCGTCACCGTGGCCGAGCCGAGCGACTGGCGCGTCGGGCTTTCACGCACCATCACGCCCGCGCCGAGACCGCCGGTGATGTTCAGCGAAAGCATCTCCGTGTCGAACGTGCCCGTGGCATTGCGCGTGATGCGCATCACCGACGCCGCGGGAGCCGTCGCGGGCGTCCATGTCGCGCCGGCATTGGCGGAAATCTCGGCCGCGAAAGTCAACGTGGCGGACACCTGAGTGTTCGCGCCCGCCACCGTCGGCAGCGGCAGCGCCGCGGTGGGCGCGCTGAAGGAAACATTCCGCACCAGCACGCCCACCGCGGCATAAGCCACCGGCCCCGGCCCGGCGAACTGCGCCGTGCGCGGCGGATAAAACGTGGTGGGAAAACTTCCGGTCAGCGCCGACTGAGCAGAGGCGCGCGGGGCAGGGGAGGCGACCAGGGCAAAAGCGGCAAAGGCCGCTGTTAGATGTGGGAGCATTTTCATGGCGTTCATCAGGTTGCGCCCGGGCGGCCCCTCCGCAGACAGCTTCGGCGGTTCCAGGCTATTGTTTCAGGTATTGGACGGAGACTAATACGGTCTGCAGGGTTATGGCAACACTTGATTCTGGATCTTGATTCTGGATCCCGCCCGGGGCGTCAGGGGAAGTATCTGAATGCGTAGGCAAAACAGAGGAATCGGACGTGACAACTGGCGTATGTCGTGTCCACATTTCGACTGTTCGCACAAACCAACCATGAATACCCGCACCACCACCCGTCGCCGATTTCTCGCCACTGCCGGAGCCGCTTTTGCCGCCCCTGCTTTCATCCCCAATCTCCGTGCGGTTTCGCCGAACGGAAAGCTGCGCCACGTTTCGTTCGGTGCTTCCGGTCAGGCCAGGGGCGATCTGGAAAGCATCGCCGGCAGTCCCAGTGTGGAGGTCTTTGCCGTGGTGGATGTGGATAAGAACAACTGGGCCGGCATCACCCAGAAATGGCCGCAGGCGAAGCTGTATCAGGATTGGCGCGAACTCATGGCGAAGGAATCGGGCAACTTTGACAGCGCGAATGTCTCCACGCCCGATCACATGCATGGCTCCATCGCCTCGGCGCTGATGTTTGCCGGGAAACACGTCTATGGCGAGAAGCCGCTGACGCACAATTTGAAGGAGTGCCGCCACCTGACCACGCTGGCGCGGGCGAAGGGCGTGATGACGCAGATGGGCATCCAGGTGAGCAGCGAGTTCAACGAGCGCTATTGCCAGGCACTCATCAAGGCCGGGGCCATCGGCAAGGTCAAGGAAGTCCACAGTTTTAGCGACAAGCAGTGGGGTGATCTTGCTCCGGTGCCGCAGAAGGCGGACCCGATTCCGGATACCTTCGCATGGGATCTTTGGCTGGGGCCTGCGGAGGAGCGTCCGTTCCTCAACGGATACTATCACCCGGGGAACTGGCGGAAGCGCCGGGACTTTGGCACCGGCACGCTCGGTGACATGGGCTGTCATATGTTCAGCGGCTGGTACCGGGCGATGGACTTGACCGCGCCCGTGAGCGTGAAGTCCACCGGTCCCGCGCCGGGCAAGGACAACTGGGCGATCAATGGCCGCGTGGAGTACACGTTCCCCGGCACGGCCTTCACGGAAGGCAAGGAAGTGAAGGTGACGTGGTATGACGGCCCGGCCTCCCGCCCGCCGGCGGAACTGGCGAAGGAGTTTGCCGGCTCGCAAATCCCGGGGCAGGGGAGTATCTTCGTGGGAACCGAGGGCATCATGCTCTTCGGCCACGGCGCCCGCCCGCTGGTCTATCAGGGCGGCAAGATCAAGAATGTGCAGTATCCCAAACTGGAGCCGCGCAATCACTACCTCGACTTCGTGGACTGCATCCTCGGCGGGAAAACGAAGCCTAGCGCCAATTTCGACTACTCCGGCCCCATGACGGAAGCGGTGCTGCTCGGCTGCCTCGCGAGCATTTTCCCGAATCAGGAACTGAAGTGGGATGCGGCGAATCTGAAGTTCTCCGACACACCGGACGCGAACACCTTCGTCGGGCGCAAGTATCGCAAAGGCTGGGAAATCCCCGGGCTGGCGTAATTCAGAACTGCCCCGTCCGCAGCATCACCAGGGTGCAGGCTTCCAGCCATGGAATGCCCGCGCCATTCAGTGCGGCCTGCACTTCCGGTGACTCCGTGCCCGGATTGAAGATCACGCGCCCCGGCCGCAGGCGCACGATGTCGTCCGTCATCGCCGGGAGCCGTGCGGTGCCGACATAGAGCGTCAGCGTGTCCACAGGCGGCAAGTCGCGCAGGTTTTTCACCACCGGCAGCCCGGCGATGCTCTCCAGCGCCGGGTGGACGGGGATGACGGCGTGGCCGTGCTCCTTGAGCAGCACCACGGCCATGTGCGAGTAGCGCTCCGGGTTATCGGAGGCACCGAGAACGGCGACGGTTTGTGCAGGCATGGGGCAAACCTTGCCGAAGCGGCCGGGGAGAGCAAGTTGTGAGTGGGTGAGCCTGCTGATGGCCGGTCCCGGATGCAATTTCGTAAGCCCACAGCGAAGCTCAACGTAACGAGTCTCCCCATGCGCACCGTCCTTCTAGCCCTCTCCGTCCTTTCCGTCCCCCTCGCCGCCGCCACTCTTTGGCAGGAAGGCGAGGCTCCAGCCGCGAACACCATGCACCGCCATTCGTGGTTCGATTCGGTGAAGAAAGATCTCCTCAGCGGCGGTGACTGGATCAGCAATTTCTCCAAAGAGGAAAGCACTGCCGACTACAAAGTCGCCGTCACGGAAGCCGGCGACTACACGCTCTGGCTCCGCGCCAATCCCACAGCGACGAAACTCTCGTGGGCGCTCGATGCCGGCGACTGGAATGCCGTGGACTTTTCCAATGACAAACGCGGCGAGCAGAACATCGCCGCTGACGGCAAGCCCGACCTGCGTTTCATCGCGTGGGTCAAAGCCGGCACCGTGAAACTCACCGCCGCGGAGCACACGCTGAAATTCAAAATGCACGGCACGCAGGACAATCACGGCGGCCTCGACTGTTTCCTGCTCACCAGCGATGGCTTCATCCCCAACGGCCTGCTCAAGCCCGGTCCGCAGAAACCCGGCGCGCCGGACGAGTGGTTCCCGCTGCTCGCCGACGAGGACACGTTCTCGCCGGACTCGGTCATTGATATGAGCGCGCTCATCGCCGCGCCCGCCGGCAAACTCGGCCCGGTCATCGCGAAGGGCAGCGATCTCGTCTTCGCCACCGCGCCGGACAAGCCGGTGAAGTTCTGGGGCTGCGGCGCGAACCTGGAGCAGGACAAGCAAACCCGCGAGCAGCAGACGCGGCGCATTCGCTACCTGAAGAAGTTCGGCAACAACGCCGTGCGCCAGCATCCGCTCTTCGATGAAATCAGCCGCGACGGCAAAGTGGATGCCAAGCGCCTCGACGCCTACGACTGGTGGTTCGCGGAGTTGAAGAAGGCCGGTCTCTACACGCAGTGGAGCGTCTTCTACCACTTCCCCATCTCCGCCACCGATGGCTACGAGCCGGAGCTTTTCGCCGAGTTGGAGCCGATGGGAAACAAAGGCCTGCGCGACAGCTACGGCCTCATCACCATGTCACCGAAGCTCTGGGAAGTCCGCACCAAAGTCCTCCTCGCGCTGCTCGATCACAAGAACCCTTACACTGGCCTCCGCTACGCCGACGATCCCGCGCTCATGTGCGTGGAGTTCCAAAACGAGGACAGCATCTTCTTCTGGAATCCGCTCGGCGATTTGTCCCAGCCGAACCCCAAGAAGTGGAAAGCCCACGCGAGGAAACTCCGCAGCATGTTCGCCGCATGGGCGCAAAAGAAATACCCCGACGCCGGCGCGCTCACGAAAGCCTGGGGCAAGCTCGACGCCGCGGACAAGGCCGGTGTGGAACTGCAACTCATGGGTCCGTGGGAACTCGACGGCGCAGGCATCC
>JANOZA010000528.1:0-3103 GCA_031429155.1 Verrucomicrobiota bacterium
GGCTTGTCGAATTTCAGCCCGGCCTTTTTCCCGGCGGCGAGACAGTCGGCGGCGTGAGTGTGGAGAATGCCCGACACGATGACCATGCCACCCGGTTTCGCCGCTGATGCGATGCGCTCGAACGACATCGTTAGGACATCGAAGAAGATGTTCGCGGCCACGACGTCATATTGTCTCGCCGGCACCCACGTCGTCACGTCGTCCTGCGTGAACTTGAGGCGGCGGGTGCCATTGAGTTTCGCGTTCTTATTGGCGACGCGTACGGCAGCGGGGTCGTAGTCGAATCCGTCAACGGGTTGCGCGCCGAGCATCGCGGCGGCGATGGCGAGAATGCCGGTGCCGCAGCCGAGATCGAGCAGGCTCCAGGATTCTCCCGCGCGCTGCTTCTCCGCCGCGTAATCGGCGAGCAGACGCAGGCAGGTGGAAGTGGTCGCGTGATCGCCGGTGCCGAAAGCCATTTCGCCGGGGATGCAGAGCACGTGACGGTCCGGGTGCGCCGCCCGCATTTTGTCTGCTGCCTCCGGACTGTGTGTCACGATCAGAGCGCTGCGGATCATCACCGGCTGGAGGCTCTCCGCGGACTTCGCGGCCCAGTTTTGCTGCTTCAGTGTGCGGATTTGCCCGCCAAACTCTTTCTGAATCTTCGCAGCATCGCCGCGCCGCTCACAGTAAACCTCCACCCGAATCGTCTTCCCGCCCGGCAGCCGCGTGATGGCCAATCCGGTGCGCAGCGGCCCGTGGAAGCGCTCTTCCCAGGCATCTTCCCACTTCGCGGCACTCAGTTTGGACCAGAGATGAATCATTGCGGGGAACCGGCGGGTTTTGCAGCCGTCGGGGCGACCGGGATGGGAGGCGGCGGGGAGATTGGATTTACGTCCATGCCTTCGGTGACAACGGCGAGGGCGGTGGCGAGGACGCGGTCGCCGGCTTTGATGCCTTCCGAAATGAGGACATCGTCCCGCGTGGACCGGGCGACCTTTACGGCGCGGAAAGTGAGTTTGTTGTCGGCGCCCACGAGGGCGACGCGGTTATCAGACAGAAGGCAGACGCGAGGGAGTTTGACGACACCCTTTAGCGTGACGCCCGGTAGCGCGGCTTTTACGAAAAGCCCGGGCACGAGCAGCGCCGGGGGATTTTCGCCAGGCTTGATCTCCGCGACAATGTGGATGGAACGGCTGGCCCGGTCAATTTCCGCGCTGGTGCGGACGATGGTGGCCTTGATCACGGGCAGGCCGTTGGCGCTCAATGCCACCTGTCCCTCTGGCTGCGGATTGAGCATGGCGAAGTCGTCCAGCGAAAGCGGCAAACTGATTTGATAGGCATCGGTGGAGTAAAACTCCGCGAGCGGCGAACCAGGTGCGGCATACGATCCGACATCCGTCAGCGTGGCGCGGATGCGTCCGGCGTAAGGCGCTCGGAGGACGGTGCGCTCGAGATCGCGACGGGACTTTTCCACGGCGGCGGCGGCGGCGGCGCTGCGGGCTTTGGCGGCAGCGAATTGAGGACCGCGGGTCACGAGATCGCTGTCGGGCTTGCCGGAGGCGAGTTTATTCCAATCGCGAACGGCCTGTTTTCCGCGCTCCTCCTCCATGAGCACGGCGAGCGCGGCCTCGGAGGCGGCGGCTTCGGCATTGGCGAGCACGGCGCGGTAGTCCGCATCGTCCATGGTCAGCAATTCCTCTCCGGCTTTGAAGATGCCGCCGGCGTCCCACGACGGGGAGACTTTGATGATTTTCCCCGGCACCTCGGCGGCGGCGCGCGTTTCGGTGACGGCCTGGACCACACCCTGAGACTCCAGCAAGACAGCCACGTCCTCCACTTTCGCCGTGATCAGCTCCACATCGGCCACGGGTCGCTTCGCCGGCGCCTCTTCGGCTTTCTTGCCAAATTTAATGGCCCATGCCGTGATGCCGCCACCGAGCACGAGAAGGAGCACAGATACGAGCGCGACGCGTCCGGCGCTGGTCAGAACGGGGGTGTTTTCGCTTTCCGGGGAGGACATTAGACCGCGACCCTGAAACACTAAATGCCGGCGTGCAATGGATGTCGCCTCACTTCACCGCCTGCTGCAGGAAGGCACTCACATCCGCGCTGAGTTTCTGCAGCGATGGCAGAATGGTGTACATCATGTGCCCTCCGTCATAGTAGCCCCAGTGAAAGTTGGCGCGGAGTTCCCGGGGCAAGTCGAGATGGCTGACGCTGTATCCGATCCCCCCTGGCGGCGTGGCAAGGTCGTGGTAGCCACAGGCGATGAAAACCTGGAGGGACGGGTTGTCGGTGATCGCGCCGGACAGCTCCCGGCATTCACGAAGGCGCTGCCTCCGCACTTGTCCAAGTGGAAAAAGAAAAGCGGGGGCTTGGCTGGCGGGGAATCACTCATGGGGAGCACTCCATCAGCCTGTGCGGCGTATTCTCAGGGGCTGTTCTACTGGATCCCCGGTGACGGTGGCGAAATGGATGCGGCCCTCCGTCGTGGCAAACCACACATGGCCGTCGCCGGTGGTGCCGTCGGAGAGCAGGGACATACAGGCCCAGCCGTCAGCGTATTCCAGATTGTAGTAGCCGGCGAGGCCGCTCATGGCGGCGGCGTCCCAGCGGTATTCCCGCGTTACGGTGGGGGCGGTGCCGTTCCGGTAGTGATCGTAGTTGGTACCGCGGTGGATGGCCCGGAGGTCGCTCTGATGAAAGACGGTGCCGTGGTCCATGCAGTTGTGGCGCCGGTTCAAGTAGCGCACCGGGGCGCACTCCCGCTCCATGATGGCATTCAGCAGGCACTGGTCGTGCCAAGTCCACTCCACGTTGCGCCATTGCTCCCGCGCCTGCGCAAAGAGCGCCTCGTGCCGGGTCCGGTTGGCGATGAAAAAGCCAGTGTTAAAGTAATTCATGGCGGAGCTGCTTTTCAGATAATCCACCTCCAGCAGGTGCGCCGTCCGGTCCCGCACTGCCGTGAAAGTTCCGTCATACTGAGGTGGACCCGGATCTCCGGCCACAGGAACGCTAAACTAAGCTATGGTGGCTGGGTGCAGGGGAGGTGTAGTGGATCATGAGCAGGGAATCAAGGATGGAGTGGGGAGCATGAGAAGTGGCCGTGGGGAGTGAAGTT
>JANOZA010000529.1:0-5163 GCA_031429155.1 Verrucomicrobiota bacterium
ATCCGGGCCAGCGGTGTGCGGAGCAGGCGGCGGAGATCGGTCTCCGCGATGACGATATTGCCGTCTGAGGAGTCGGCTTTGGGCTCTGCGCGCGGCTCATCGGCCTCACTGTTATTCTTTTTGGCCTCGCGGTCTGCGGCGGCGGTGGCGCGGCGGTGCTGCATTTCCCCTGCGAGGATGGCGAGGAGGCGCAGGCGGCCGTCGAAGGGGATGGGGCAGACATACCCGTGCTTTTTGGAGAGAAGGTAGTCATTGTCGATCCCGTGGAGGTAGGCGTGGGCGATGGCCTTGTAGAGTTCGGCCCGGCCATCGGGGAGCGGTTTGCCGCCCTTCTTCAGGATGGCCATGTAGCTGAGGAGATTGGGCACGCGGGCGAGCACACGGACCCCCTCATGCTCCCGCCTGCGGATGTCCGCGAGCAGTCCGGGCGGTGGATTGGGAGCCTTGCGCTCGCGAAACCAGTTGGTGACGAACTTATCCTGCTGCCCGTCGTCGAACGGGGCGAGGTAGAGGAGCCGGGCGACGGGCATGGTGGCCATGGTACATGATTTTTCCGTGGCTGCCGCTGATCTTCCCTCAGTTCTGGTAGAGCATTCATCATAGAAAGGGCCCCATTTTGAAATGAAGTGAGAGGCGGCCCATTCCTCGGCTCCCTGGGGAGACAAATCTGCCCACGGGGCAAGGATCGCGGAATCCTGGTGAACCTCCGCGAGGTCATAGCCCACGATACGGGAGGTGACGAGCCAGCGCGCGCGGGGATAGGTTTTGAAACCTTCCCAGATGGCATCGCGAATGGCCTTTCGTTTGGCGGGGTCGCCGATTTCGTCGAGGCCATCTACGAGGAAGAAGGCGTGCTCGTGGCTTAAGAGGTCGTCGCGGAGAGAGCGGAGGGATTCCCATGGGCTGAAGATGCCGGGGGCTTCCTCGCTGCGCTGATACTTGAGGCGCATGGTCTCGCAAAGGGTGCTCCAGTTCCACTCCGCAGAATCCTCGGGCAGGTGCGGGACGATGTCGCGGAGGATGACGGGGATGGGGATGGAGGAGTCGAGCGCTAGGGCACCGGGTGTATTCTCGCCGAAGGCGAGCCCGGCAGTGAGGCGCTGGATGAGGGTGCTCTTGCCCATGCCAGGGTCAGCGAGGAGGACGTGACGGCGGCATGTTTCATCGGCCAGGAGCGGCAGGAGCGGCACTGCGGGCGTGGTGGGTGGCGCTGCGCGCTGGGCTTCCTCCATTTCCGCCGGTGAGAGGGCGCGGTCCTCCGTGCAGGCGGGCGGCACGAAGATCTTCCATATGCGCGGGGACACGTCGGCTCCCTCCTTGCCCTTCTCGATACCGATCTCGTCGTATCCCTGGAAGCCCGTGACGAGGCCGTTGCGGTAGAGGTTGAGGCGGTGCTTCCTGTCGGACTGGCGGGCTCTTTCCGCGGCCTCCCTGACAAGTTGATTGGTTTCGTAGCCGGTGAACTCGATGCGGCCGAGGGTGCCGTGGATTTCCCGGAGCGCGGCGTCGAGGCCGTCGGTGTGCTCTATATAGGCGTCGAAGAAGACATTGAAGTCGGAGGTGAGCGACTGGACGCCGTTGATGGTCTCGGCGTGGAAGCGGAGGAGGGACTTGCGGAAGGCGCGGTCGGAATTTCCGTCCATGGCGGTAAGACCGGTGGCGAGGGCGCTGGAGAGGCGCGTTTTGATATAGCGGACGAGATAGCTGATGACCGGTTTGGGAAACGAGGGCACGTCCCGGGCGGCATCGGTGAGGAGCTTTTTCAAATCGTCTGCGGAGATGGGCGGGCGCGCCTCCGGATTGCCCAACGTGTCCGCCAGGGTGCGCGCAAAGGCCTGGCCGCTGAGGGAAGCGGTGACGGGAGCGGCATCCTGGCAGAGGCGCTGCCACCATGAGGGGAGTTTTTCGGCGAGGGCGCGCAGGGCTTCGCGGTCTGAGGCCGCAGTTCCGGTGTCTGAGAAGTCCTGCGTGAGGGCTGAGAGCACGCTGCCGGTGTAGGCGGTAAGCTGGTCGTTGGTCAGGAACGTGGCCGCCTGCTGCCGGGACTCACCATGGGCCTGGATGGCGCCGCCCGCGTGATCGCCGATGAGCGAAACGAGGCTGCCGGCCAGCCATGTGACGAGGCCGGGACTGCTCGTGGTGAGCATTTCCAAAGCCCCGGCAGTAAGAGCCAGCGATACGGGAGTCGCGGCGGCGCGCAGGGGGGATGCGGATTTGTTAACGGAGGACATGGAGCCGTTGTATCCGAACGCGGGGAATTGGGAATGCTAAAATGAGTGCGGTACGGCCCGCAGGCATGGAGCGGCGTGTTTCCAGCCGCCGTTGCCGCCACCCGCGAAGCGGCACTTTGATGGCGGGGGACGGCCCCTCGCTGCTCCGCTCCGCCTTTCCAGGGAAGAGGCTCCTCCGTCGCGGGTTGTTGCCGGCGGCTGGAAGCGACGCCGCTCCATGCTTGAACGCAGGGGGGGACTAACGGCTCACATGCGCTCGGTGACGCGGATGCCCATGAGGGAAAGGCCGGTGCGGAGGATGCGTGAGGTGGCTTCGCAGAGGGCGAGGCGGGTGGCGCGCTGGGTGCCTTCGGAACGGAGGACGGGGCAGGCTTCGAAGAAGCTGTGAAAGGCGCGCGCGGTGTCATAGACGTAGCCGGCGAGGACGTTGGGTCGGAAGTCGTCGAGGACAGCGGGGACGGCTTCGGCGAACTTTGCCAGGGTGAGGGCGAGTTCCCGCTCCTCCTTCTCGGTGATAACATACGGGCCGGTGAGGTCGGCGGGGCCGTCGAGCTTTCTGAAGATGCTGCGGGTGCGGACGTAGCTGTATTGCAGGTAGGGGGCGGTGTTGCCCTGGAAGGCGAGCATCTTTTCCCACGTGAATTTGTAATCGGTCAGGCGATGCTGCGAGAGTTCCAGATACTTCACAGCGCCGATGCCGACGGCGAGGGCGATGTCCTCTTTCTCGGCGGCTTCGAGACCGGCATTCTTTTCCTCGACGACGGCCCGGGCGCGCTCTTCGGCTTCTTCGAGGACTTCGAGCAGGCCGACGCTTTCGCCGCTGCGGGTTTTCATCATCTTGCCGTCGGCTCCGAGGATGCTGCCGAATGCGATGTGGTGCAGGGCGGGGCTAAGTCCCCACCGGCGGGCGGCATGGAAAAGTTGGTCGAAGTGCAGGGACTGCGGGGCGCCGACAACGTACCAGATTTCGTCGGCATGCCAGGTCTTGACGCGGTGCTCGACGGTGGCGAGGTCGGTGGTGGCATAGCCGAATCCGCCATCGGTCTTCTGGATGATGAACGGGGCTTTGTCGGCGAGCGCAGGGACGTCGTCGAAGAAGATGCACTGCGCGCCGTCGCTGAATCTGGCGATGCCGGAGGCCTTGAGTTCCTCCACGAGTGAGGGCAGGCGGCTGTTGTAGAAGCTTTCGCCAAGGAAGTGGTCGAAGGTGACGTCCAGCTTTCCATAGACGGTGCTGAGGCCCTGGAGGCTGACGTCCACGCACTGTTTCCAGATGGCTAGGTTGTCGGCATCGCCGGCCTGGAGTTTGACGAGTTCGGCTTTGCAGGCGTCCCGGGTGGGCGCGCCGGTGCCGGCGTCCTCCTCGGCCTTGCTCTGGGCGTTCACGGCCTTGTAGAGCCGGAGCAGTTCGCGGATAGGGTCGGCGGCGAGGGCGGCTTCATCGAGGGAGTGCTTCCATCCGTAGAGCACCATGCCGAACTGTGTGCCCCAGTCGCCGATGTGGTTGTCGGTGATGACGCGGTGTCTGAGGAAGCGGGCGACGCGGGCGAGGCAGTCGCCGATAATGGTGCTGCGGATGTGGCCGACGTGCATTTGCTTCGCCACGTTAGGCGCCGAGAAGTCAATGACGATGGTCTTCGGCTGCGGGGCAGGGGAGACGCCCAGCTTTTCGTCCTCTAATAACGCAGCAAGGCGCGCTGAGAGGGCGTCCGCGGTGATGGTGAAGTTGATAAAGCCCGGCCCGGCGACGGATGCGGGTTCTGAGAGCCCTGACGTGTCTATTTTGGCGGCGAGTTCCGTGGCGAGCGCGCGGGGATTAGTCTTGAGATGCTTCGCAAGGAGCATCGCGGCGTTCGTTTGGTAGTCGCCGTAGCGCGTATCGGCGGCAGGCATGACTTCGGCGACAAAACTGTCCGGCAGTTCGTGGCCGAGGGTAGTCAGAGCTGCATTGACTCGCTGCTGCAGGATAAGGGGAAGGGTCATAAGTCGCGCACGGTGGAGGCACGGACGGGGCAGGCAATTCCGAAAATCACCGCGGGCCGGCCGCTGTGGTTATTCGATGGTCGCTCGCTTGGAGGGATCGTAGGTCTCCTGGAGTTTGGCGATTTCGTCAGGCCTGAGCACGCGCCATTTGCCGGGCTTCAAGTGCTCGCTGGTAAGCCCGCCGATGCGCACGCGGACCAGCCGCTCCACCTGGAAGCCAAGGGCGTCGAACATGCGGCGAATCTGGCGATTGATGCCCTGCTGAAGGACGACCACGAGCCGGCGCGGCGAGATGGCATGAACCGCAGCGGCGCGTGCCAGTCCTTCCTCCAAAGGAATGCCTTTGATGAGCTTCGCGATCATTTCCTTCCGCACCGGATGGTCGGCCTGCACGAGATATTCCTTGTCCACCTTGTGCCGCGGATGCGTTAGCTTTTGCGTGAGATTTCCATCATTGGTCATGATGATGAGTCCCTCGCTTTCATTGTCGAGGCGTCCGACGTAATGGAGGTGCTTATACTGCGGGGGCAGCAGGTCGTAGAGCGTCATGCGGCCCTTGGGGTCCGACTTGGTGCTCAGGACGTTCGGCGGCTTATACAGGGCGAGCGTAATATAACGGGCGGCGGAGACTTCCTTGCCGTTGACGACGACATTGTCGTCCTCGCCGATGACGGTGGCGAGGCTTTCCACGCGCTTGCCATTTACGATGACCTTGCCGGAGGTGATGAGGTCCTCACAGGCGCGCCGGGAAGCGAGGCCGCAAAGCGCGAGGTAGCGGTTGAGTCGCATGGGAAAAGAAACCGGGCTGAAAGTGCAGCACCTTCAGCCCGGCAGGATCAAAATTGGGTGGTGGGGCGGATTACTCCTCCGGAAGCGTCTTGGGAAGGCCGAGAGCGCTCTGGCCCTCTTTCCACACGCCGCGCTTTTTCATGAGTTTGACGCGCTCGAA
>JANOZA010000530.1:0-5876 GCA_031429155.1 Verrucomicrobiota bacterium
ATCACATCCAGGCTGCCGAAATCGACGACCTCCGGTCGCACCAAACCGCCCTCACCGCCGCCATCGCCGGCGCCCAGATGCGTCTTGATGCCGTGAGGCTGGTGCGGCGCATCTGACAACCTGATTTCCGTTGCCAAGCCATGCCCCGGCGGCAGACTGCGCGCCTTTTTATCATGTCCGCCGTCCCGCTCCAGCCATCGTTTGAAGAATTCCAAAACCTCACCGCTCAGGGAAACCTGATCCCGGTATGGGCGGAACTCACGGCTGACTACGAGACGCCGCTTTCGGCCTTTGAGAAGATCGCCGACGGCGCGCCGAGGTTCCTCTTTGAAAGCGCGGAGACTACCGGCTTCAGCGGGCGGTATTCGTTTATGGGCGCACATCCGAAGGCGGTGATCACCGCGCGGGGCAGGGAAGTGGAGGTCAAGCACCGCGACGGAAAGGTAGAGAGTTTCCAGACAAAGAGTGACCCGCTGCGCGATCTGGAGGACTTCATGGCAAAGTTTCGGCCCGTGCCCCAGCCCAGGCTGCCGGTCTTTTGTGGAGGTGCCGTCGGCGTCTTGACCTACGACATGGTCCGCTTCTTCGAGCTGAGCGTTCCTGCCGCGCCGAAGGACGAACTCGGCCTTCCGGAAATGGTCTTCCTCATCGCCGACAGCCTCGTCGTCTTCGATCACCGCTACCGGCTCATGCAGGTCGTCGTGAATGTTTGCCTCACCGACTTTCCGGACGCCCGGGCAGCCTACGACGACGCGCAGCAGAAAATCACCGCGATGATCGAGCGCCTCAGTCGTCCGCTGCACGTGAAGCCCATGGCCGCCGTCCCCGCCGCCACGCCGGACACCGCGGTGAGCAATACGACGCGCGAGGAGTATCTCGGCATGGTCGAGAAGGCCAAGGAATACATCCGCGCCGGCGACATCTTTCAGGTCGTCCCCAGTCAGCGGTTTGAAGTTCCCTACGCCGGTCGCCCCATCGAACTCTTTCGCGCGCTGCGGCATGTGAATCCTTCGCCTTACATGTTCTGCATGGAGTTTGGCGACTTCTCGCTCGTCGGCAGCAGTCCTGAAGTCCACGTCCGCTGCATGAATGGCCGCGTGGACATTCGCCCCATCGCCGGCACCCGATGGAGAGGTAAAACGGAGGCCGAAGACAACGCCCTCGCCGCTGAACTGCTCGCGGACGAAAAGGAACGCGCCGAGCACATCATGCTCGTGGACCTCGCGCGCAACGACGTGGGACGCATCAGCACTTACGGCAGCGTTGTCGTTAGCGATCTCATGACCATCGAGCGCTACAGCCACGTCATGCACATCGTCAGCAACGTCCACGGCACCCTCGCCCCGGACAAGACCGCCTACGACGTGATGCGCGCTACCTTTCCCGCCGGCACTGTCAGCGGATCACCCAAGGTCCGCGCTATGCAGGTCATCAATGAGATGGAAAAAAGCAAACGCTGCGCCTACGCCGGCGCCGTGGGTTACTTCGGATTCGACGGCAACCACGACTCCTGCATCGCCCTGCGCACTGTCGTCCTCCGCCACGGCAAAGCCTACGTCCAGGCAGGCGCCGGCATTGTCGCGGATAGCGTTCCGGAATCCGAATACACCGAGACCGTGAACAAAGCCGCCGCCGCCCTGCGGGCCGTCGAACGAGCGGGCCGCCTTTGACCGGCGCTCAATGAACCAATTCCTGCAATGAAACCAAATCGCCGCCCTGACAAATTCCTCGCCGCCGTTCTGGCGACTGCTGTTGTATCACCATCCACTCAGGCGGCGCCGGGAAGTCTTGATGTCACCTTCGCGGGCGGGAAGGTTACGACTGCGGTCGGAGCCGGTAACGATGTTGGAAAAAGCGTCGCCCAGCAATTAGACGGAAAAGTCGTGGTCGCGGGTTTTTCCTACAGCGGAAACGATTCAGACTTCGCCGTGGCGCGCTATCTTCCGAATGGCCAGCCGGATCCATCTTTCGGCGGTGGTAACGTCACGACGGACCTCGGCAGCGACAACGACAAAGCTTGCGGCGTCGTGGTGCAGAACGACGGACGCATTGTCGTCGCTGGCTATACCGGTTCCGGCGGGGGCGCGGACTTTGCGGTCGTGCGCTACAATCCAAACGGCACGCTGGACACCACCTTTGGAGGCACTGGCAAGGTCATCACGGATATGAGCGGCAGCGCTGATTTCGGGGCGGGAGTCGCTCTCCAGATTGATGGCAAAATCCTTGTCACCGGGTGTGCCTACAACGGCTCCAACGACGACTTTGCCGTGGTGCGCTACAACGTGAACGGCACGATAGACACTGCCTTCGGTTTCAACGGAAAGCTGACAGATGACTTCGGGGACACTGGCGATTACGCCTACTGCATCGCGGTGCAGAGCGACGGAAAGATCATCATCGCAGGGGAATCCCTTCGTGTGGACAACTACGACTTCGCCGTGGTCCGCTACCATTCCTCCGGCACGTCGGATTCCTCGTTCGGAAACGGAGGGAGAGTGTTCACTGCCATAGGCGACAGCGATGATGCCGCCAAAGGGGTGGCCGTGCAAAGCGACGGGGGCATCGTCGCCGCCGGCTATGCTTACAGCAATGACGGCGCGGATTTCGCGGCCGTGCGCTACACGGCGACCGGTGCGCTGGATGGGGGCTTCGGGTCGGGCGACGGCAAAGTCACGACCACCATCGGGAGTGGGCCGGATACCGGAAATGGTGTGGTTGTTCAGAGCGACGGTAGAATTGTCATCGCCGGCGAATCGTGGAACGGCAGCAATTGGGACTTCTCCCTGCTGCGCTACCGTGCCGACGGCACCTTGGATACAGGCTTCGGTAATTCCGGCAAGGTGCTCACCCCCATCGGCACCGGTAACGACCGCGGCCTTGGGATAGCCCTTCAGTCCGACGGCAGCATTCTCGTGGCGGGTTCGACGGTCATCGGCAACAACACGGACTTCGCCGTCGTGCGTTACGATGGCGATCCGGTCGCTCCTTCCGTCGCGGTTTCCTCCATTACCAATATTACCGCCACCGGCGCCACTCTGCACGGATTCGTCAATCCCAACGGCAACAACACGACCGCACGCTTCCAGTTTGGCCGTACCACGAGCTACGGCAGCAGCGAAAACGTCAGCCTGTCCCCCGCCAACGGCACCGCGCCGCAGAGCGTGACGGGAATTCTTACCGGATTGACGCCTGGTTCGCTTTATCACTTCCGCCTGACTGCCAACAGCAACGCGGGCACCTCCAGCACGGCCGACTACACCTTCACCACCGCCGGCATCCAGAACACCCCGCTGGAATCATGGCGCCTCCAGTATTTTGGCACCACTGCCAACTCCGGAAACGCTGCGAACGACGCCGATCCCGACCGCGACACCATTCCCAACCTCCTCGAGTGGGCCTGCCATCTCAACCCCACGCTCAGCAGCACTCTTATTACTACTCTTGCGGCGAACGGTGCCAATCTTGAGTTCACTTACACCCGCAGCCTCGCAGCCCTGAACTCCGGCACCTCGTTCACCGTGGAATGGAGCGATACCCCCGACACTGGACCATGGCAAAACACCGGAGTCAGTCAGGCCGGCTCCACAAACGACGGTACCGTTGAGGAAGTGAAGTTCACTCTCCCGGCCGGTATCGCCGGCAGTCGCTTCGTCCGGCTCCGCGTGGCCGCGCCTTGATTCGCCTATCGCCGGTCACGCCGGTAGCTCACTCTGTTTGGCGCCGCAGGAAAATTCATCTCACTGCCGGCAGGACCATCAAAATATCCGGTGCCGCCAATGCCCATTTCACCCGCCAATGAAAACGTTCTTGTCCCGGCTTCTCCTTGCGGCGCCTGAAGGGCGGGGGCATGGCAGGGACACTTCCTTTCTCCATGTCCTCGAAATCCAACAAACACTTCCACTTCACCGGTATCTGCGGCACCGCCATGGGCGCGGTGGCTGCGGCGATGAAAGAGCGCGGCTTCAAAATCACCGGCAGCGACAGCGCGGTGTACCCGCCGATTTCCACGTTCCTTGAGGAGCGAAAGATAAAGATCGAGAAGGGCTATCGCGCGGGTAACATTCCGGAGAAGGCGGACGTGATCGTCATCGGCAATGCGATCTCGCGCGGGAACGAGGAGCTGGAGGAGGTGCTGAACCGCAAGCTGCGCTACGTTTCCATGCCAGAGGTGCTGAAGGAGTACTTCCTGCGCGGGAAGCGGAATTATGTAGTGACCGGCACGCACGGGAAGACGACGACGACTTCGATCCTGACCTGGCTGCTGCACGAGGGCGGCAAGGATCCGAGCTATCTCATCGGCGGGGTGCCGCGGAACTTTGACGGCGGCGCGAAGTTCACGGAGAGCGACTACTTCGTGCTGGAAGGCGATGAGTACGACACCGCGTTCTTCGACAAGCGCAGCAAGTTCCTCCACTACCTGCCGGAGGCGGTCATCGTGAACAATATCGAGTTCGATCACGCAGACATTTTTGACGACCTCGAAGCGATCAAGAAAAGCTTTCGGTTGCTGCTCCGTCTCGTCCCCCGGAATGGCATCATCTTCGCGAATGGCGACGACGCGAATGTGCGGGACGTGATCCAGAACGCGCCTGCGCCGGTGATGAAGGTTGGCTTTGGCCAGGACAACGACCGCCGCATTACGGACCTGAAATACCACGAGGAAACGACGGAGTTTACCATCAACGCCCAGCGCTACCTGGTGCCGCTCAATGGCGACTACAACGTGCGCAATGCGGCGATGGCCGGGTGCGCGGCGGAATTCGCCGGCATGTCGGGCGCGGTCATCGCGAAGGCGCTCACTGAGTTTAAAGGTGTCGCCCGGCGGCAGGAAATGTGCGGCGAAGTGAACGGCGTAAAGGTCATTGATGACTTCGGTCACCACCCTACCGCCATCAAGGATACGGCGACGGCACTCAAGCGCCGCTACAACGCGGGCGGCGGCAAAATGCTCGCCATTTTCGAGCCCCGCAGCAACACCACGCGCCGCAAAATATTCCAAAAGGAACTAGCTCTCGCACTCGGAGCCAGCGAATGCGTCATCATCGCTCCGGTCGCCGATCCTCACAAGGTGCCGGAGAACGACCGGCTCGATGTTGCCCGTCTGCTGGACGACATTCGTGTCATGGGCCGCGAAGCGTTTCTGGAAGAGGATGTGGATAAAATTGTGGCGCGGGCCATCACCCTTGTGCAGCCAGGGGACACCATCGCCGTCTTCAGCAACGGAGGCTTTGGCGGCATCCATGGCAAGTTACTGGAAGCGCTCAAAACCGTGAACGTTGCCCGCTGACCTCATGGATTCCACTGGCGAACTCCTGCGCGTGGACGGTCTGCGCGTGGCCTTTCACACACGGAATGGCATCGTGCGTGCCGTTTCCGGGGTGTCGCTCACAGTTAAGAAGGGACAAACCGTGGGCATCGTCGGCGAGTCGGGGTCGGGAAAATCGGTGACGTGTTATTCCATGCTGGGCCTGATCCCGATGCCGCCCGGGCGCATCGAAGGTGGCACGGCGATGTTCGATGGCGTGGACCTTCTGAAGATGACTCCGACGCAACTCCGCTGCATTCGGGGAAAGCGTATCAGCATGATTTTTCAGGATCCCATGACGTCGTTGAATCCCTTCCTGCGCGTCAGCACCCAAATCATCGAGCCGCTGCAGATCCATGAGGGCCTGAGCAAAAAGGACGCGATGCCGCGCGCCATTCAGGCTTTGGCGGAAGTGGGGATCAAGGACCCGGAAGAACGCATTCGGCAATACCCGCACGAGTTTTCCGGCGGAATGAGACAGCGCGTCATGATCGCCATGAGCATGATCACGCGACCGGAACTGCTCATCGCGGATGAACCGACTACGGCGCTGGATGTCACGATCCAAAAG
>JANOZA010000531.1:0-2687 GCA_031429155.1 Verrucomicrobiota bacterium
CCGCGAGGAGTTTTGGTTTAAATTCAGATATCACCCGCTGCCGCCGGCCGTCGCGGTCATACTGCTGCTCTTCGTAATGATGGATCAGCGTGGGCTGATAAACTTTGCCGCCGTTGGCGATGGCGGACGCGAGCATGACCAGTTGTAGCGGCGAGCAACTGGCACCGCCCTGGCCGATGCCGACGAGGGCGGTGGAGTGCTGGTTCCAGGTGCCGGTGTCGCTCTTGATCCGTCCGTTGAATTCCAGTTCGGGCACTTCAATACCGCTTTTTCCTTCAAAATCCTGACCCCCAAAGTTGAAGAGGCTCGTCACTTTTTGAATGTTTTCGATCTTCGCATTCAGGGCCAGCTGCATGAAATAGCAGTTGCACGATCTCATGATGGCATCGGACAGGTTTAGCGTCCCGTGCGTGCCCATGCACTTTACGGACCTGTTGCCGAACGGCTGGCTGCCGTTGCAGGTGTAAGGATGAATCACCGGACGTCCTGACATGGCCGCGGAGAGCGCAATCATCAGCTTGAAGGAGGAGCCCGGCCGATCAGCGCGCAGAGCCAGCGGAAGGGCAGCCGAGGGCAGCCGTGTGTTCAGTTCATTGATGGCATCATTCTGCCGCGGCGGCAGGTAGATGGAAGGATCGTAAGAGGGAATGGAAGCCATGCCGAGGACCGCAAAGGTATTGGGATCTAGCACCACGGCTGCCGCGCGTCCGGCTTTGGAATCCCGGAGAGCCATCTCCGCGATGTACTGAATCCGGGCATCAATGGTCAGGAAGACATCCGCGCCTGGCAGCGGATCGCGGCGCAGGGATTCGATTTCCTCGGTCAGCCGTCCATGCTCATTCTTCAGCCAAACACGCTCGCCGGGCTTGCCGCGCAGTTTTTCATTCTGCGACAATTCGAGCCCTGCGACCCCAAAGTCGTCGGCCTCCATGAAGCGCACTCTTTTAGGCAGGCCTGCCGCCAGAGCCTCCGCATCCTCCTTCTCCATCGCCTGTCTCTCCTCCACAGGCAGCAGTTTGGGATCGCGGTTTTCCTGAAGATAACCCACGAGATGGCCGGCCGTGGCCTTCAGGGGATAGCGCCGCCTGGGCCGCTGCGTGATCGTGAGACCCGGAATGTTAGGCGCATTCTCGGCGTAGGCCGTGAAGCGTTTGAAGTCCTCCTCGTTGTCCAGGAGGAGGTTTTTCTCCCAGGGAAACGGGATGACCCCCTTGTTAGTGACATAGGAACGAATGATCGCCTCCTGTTGCTTCTCCTTCTCGGCACCCACCGGCGCGCGATAGAGCTTTAGACGGTCCAGCTCAGGGAAAACGATTTCGTTGAGCAGCGCGATGATGTCCGTCGTTTCCTCCCTGCGCACGCCGTAGAGGAATGTGGGCATCTTGCGGCGCTCCTTCCGCGGCTTGGCGTGCTCGCGCTCCAGCCATGCCGCCTCCACGGCGGCGAGATCGAGCGCGATTTCCATGTTGGTGTCATTGCGGGCTAATTCCACGCCGTTGCGGTCGAGGATCCCTCCTCGCGGGCCCGGCACGCGCTGTTTCGCCGTATCTGTCACCGGCTGCTTCTGGATATACTCCTCCTGGCTTTCGATCTGGAGAAACCAGAGACGGTAAAACAGCACGAAGCACCCGCCGGTGATGATGAGGGCGAGCAGGACAAGGCGGAGGCGTTGACTGTTCATGACGTTTTCCAGCGGCGGTAGGCCAGGCCTTCATAGCGGATGCTGTAGCCGCTGAGTTTGGCGAGGCAGTTGATAAGGAGGAACGCGAAGGGGGCCACGATCATGCTGAGCACAGCGGTGGCGGCGATGTGATGCCAGACTTCCACGGGAAAGGAGAAGCCAGCACGCCGAAAGTTGATGAACGCATACTCCATCGTCAGGAGCAGGAAGGTGCCCGCGCCGGTCATCAGCACCGGCAGTTCCCAGCGCCCGCGCCGGAAGAGCGGGCGAATCCCGTGCATCAGCGAGCCGAGGAGGGCGTAGAGAAAGATGGAGAACCCAAAGGCGCCCCCGCTGCCGGGCGGCACGGCACCCACCTGGAGCGCGGCCTGGGCAACATCGGGGTAAACGATGGACACATGGTTCAGCGAGTCCCACACGAAACCCGTGAAGAATGCGAAGCAGAGCATGACACTGAATGGCAGGCTGATGGCGCAGGCGAAATAGATGACCGGCACGGCGAAGATCCGCGCGTGCCACGCCCAGTCTATAGCCGGGCTGAAATCCTGGACCACAAATCCGAGGGCCATCAATACGAAGAGCAGCAGAACGAAGATCATCTCGGTGGAGCGGCAGGCGGTGGCGGCGCGGGTTTGTCCTCCACTTTCTGCTCCATCACGAAAACGTAAGGTAGGTCATCGAGATTCACGGCGGGCTCGACGATGGCTTCGCTGGAGGCATCTCCGGGGCGAAAGTCCACGACGGTCCCCAGCATGAGCCCGGGAGGAAAGCGGTTGGTGTTGTCCCATGAATAGACGCGGCGGTTCTTGTCCACGCGGGCGTCTTTGGCGAGATAGCGGAGGCGCAGTTCCGGGCGGCGAGAGGTCGAGACTCTCACGCCTTCCAGAATACCGCGTTCATTGGTCCCCTCCACCTGACCGGCGACCTTGCACAGCTCGTCGGTGATGAAGAGGATTTCAGATTCATTTTCCGCCGCGCGGGCCACCCGGCCCACGAGGCTGGCCTG
>JANOZA010000532.1:0-12843 GCA_031429155.1 Verrucomicrobiota bacterium
TCGGTGTGGAATGGATTGCAGGCGCTGCCGGGCGATTGTGAAGTGGTGGCGGTGCATGACGGGGCGAGGCCGTTGATTCAGCCGGCGCAGATCAGCCGGTGTCTGGCGGTGGCGGCGGAGATGGGGGCGGCGGCGAGTGCCCGGCGGGTGACGGAGACGGTGAAGCGGGCGGATGCGGCGGGGCTGGTGACGGAGGCGGTGGATCGGGACGGGCTGTGGATTATGGAGACGCCGCAGGCTTTTCGGCTGGGTCTGCTGCGGGAGGCGTATGCGGCGGTCATTGCGGCCGGGGGGCTGGTGACGGATGAAGTTTCTGCCGTTCACGGCTTCAGGCATCCGGTGCAGTTGGTGGAAAATCTTTCCCCAAACCCGAAGATTACCGTTCCCGGCGATCTGGAGACGGCGGCGGGGCTTTTGGGCTTGGACGGGCGTTGAAGCCGTGGGAGGTGTCCCCGGAGGCGGAAAATCGTGAATTTTCATAAAAAGACGCGGTTTTCAGGGGAAATGGCGTGTCACCTGCGCCAGGTGACGCATCTCCTGCGGAAAGTGACGCATCACCCGCAGAAAGTGACGCATCTCCCGGGAAAAGTGACGCGTCACCTGGAGAAAGTGACGCGTCACCTGCGAAAAGTAACGCGTCACCTACGGCAGGTAACGCGTCACCTGCGCCGGGTGACGTGTCACTTTTGGCAAAAACGGCGTCACTTGGCGGAGGTGACTGGTCTCCAGGGAAAAGGCAGGCGTCCCCAGCGGCAGGAGAACGGCATTCCCGGACAATTCCGCTTTCCCCGGGCGCTTCTCTCCTGCCTCTTGGGGCGTATTCATTCCCTCATGACGAAACACCACATTCTGAAACTCAAAACCGGCGAGACGCTCTGCGTGGCGGAAATGCCGCACATGGAGAGTGTGAGTCTGGGCGTGTGGGCGGGGGTGGGGGGACGGCACGATCCTTCGGAACTGGGCGGGCTGGCGCATTTCGTGGAGCACATGATTTTCAAAGGCACGCGGCGGCGCAGTGCGCGGCGGTTGAATACGGAGGTGGAGAGCGTGGGCGGGAGCATGGATGCCTACACGAGCGAGGATCACACGGCGTTCTATGTGCGCGGGCCGGCGGAGCATTTTGCGCGGTTTGCGGATGTGCTCCTGGATATTTACCGGCACTCGATTTTCACGGCGGATGATGTGGTGAGGGAGCGGGAGGTGATCGCGGAGGAGATTGCGATGTATAAAGAGCAGCCGCAGCAGCAGGTGGAGGATTTGTTGTGGCGGAGTGCGTGGCCGGATCATCCGCTGGGGCGTCCCATCGCGGGCACGGAGGAGAGCCTGAAGCGCATCAATGCGCGGGCGCTGCGTGGCCATGCGGGCTCGTGGTTTGGCAGGCGGAATACGATCATTTCCGTGGCTGGCCGCGTGGAGGCGGTGAAGGTGAAGGCGGTGCTGGAGAAGTTGCTGGCGGCGGGATTCGTGGAGGGCGAGAGGCCGCGCACGCGGGCGTTTCCCGTGAAGCGTCTGCGCCGTGAGCCTCGCATCGTGGTGGAGAAGCGGGAGATTGATCAGGTGCAACTGGCGCTCGCTTTCCATGCGCCGGGCCGGCAGTCGCAAGACTCGGCGGCGCTGCGGCTGCTCAATGTATTGCTGGGCGAGAACACGAGTTCCCGGCTGTGGGCGTCGCTGCGCGAGGATCACGGGCTTTGCTATGATGTGGGCTCGGATCTCACGTCGCTGCACGAGACGGGACTGCTGCATGTTTTTGCCGGCGTGGATCCTGACAAGCTGGAGAAATCCCTGCGCGTCATCATGCGCGAACTGACGAAACTGGCGGAGAAGGGCGTGAGCGTCCGTTCGCTGAATGCCGCCAGCGAGTATGCCGTCGGGTCGAGCCGGATGAGTCTGGAGGCGCCGTCTTCGCAGATGACCGGCATGGCGGAGTGCCTGCTTTTTTACGGACGCTACATTCCCGTGGAGGATCATCACAAGCGGCTGCGCTCGGTGACGCCGGCGGCTGTTCATGCGCTGGCAAAACGGCTGTTTCAGCCGGCGAATCTGACGGCGGCCTTTGTGGGCCCGGTGCCGGAGCAGGCGACGCTGGCGAAGATGCTGACAAAGGCGTGAGGGCGGACTGCGCGAATGGCCTGCAATTTTCAGTGGTAGAAGCGGAGCGGCTTACTATGATCGCGGCCAGCACCGGGAGAAATTCCGGAGCCGGTTAAATAACCACCGACCCACCGACCAGACATGACGCATGATCCTGACCCCGCTCCCGAGCGGACGGAGACAGTCTCCGAGCCTGCCGCTATGCCCGCGGCGGAACACCGCGCCATAGATGCCGCCGTCGCCGGTGTCGCGGGGCTGCTGGTGGGCCGGGCGCTTTTTGGCAGAGCCGGCGGACTGGTGGCGGGACTCGCTGCCGTGGGGGCCGGACTGCTGGCCAAGCGCCGCCCGGAAGCGAAGAAGGCCGAGCCTGACGCCGCGTCGCTGGATGGCGCCGCGCCTGCCCCGGAGACTGTAACCGTTCCGGAGCCTGCGATCGCAGCGGTTCCCATGACTCAAGTGAGGCTGGAGACCGGCCTCGGCACGGTGGACGACGGCTGGGCGGTTCTCGCGGATGCGGGGCTGCCAGGAATGAGCGGATTCACTCCGCTGATGGTGGCGGAGGAAAAGGCGGAGCCGGAGCCAGTCGTCGAGCCGGAAGATGCCGGTGCCTTTGCCGAAATGCCCGCCCTTTTTGGCACCGACGCGCCGCGGGCGATCACCGCACCTGTGCCGGTAGCGGATATTGCCCCATGGAAGGAACTGCCGGAGACTCCGCGCGTGGAGGAGCCGGTTAAGTTCGATGAAGGTCCGGCTCCCGTGGAAGTGAGCGCTCTCCCGGTCGCGGAACTGGTCAGCCGGGCCGAAGAGGCTCTGGATAAAGAAGTCTTTCCAGAGCCTGCGGACGCAACGCCCAAGGCACAGACGGCCCCGGTGTCGCTCATGGCATTTCCAGGGCTCCTCGATGATTTGCCCGCGGAGTTTTCAGCCCGCATTGAAGAGCAGGAGCCTGGCCCGCGTGAGGATTTCCTGCTGGTGCCTGACGAACCCGCCGTCGTGAGTCCAGCCATTACAGTCCCGCCGATCCACTCCGTGGTGGCGGCGCTGAGTGAATCCCTTGAGCCCCCTGCAACTCCGGCGGTGGCGGAGAATGTGGCTGAACCCGAAATCGCATCCACGGAGGAAGCGATCTCAGTGCCGACAGTGGCAGAGGAGGCCGCGCCTGCTTTGGAGTTGCCTTTCCCCGCGATCGCGCCGCAGGACTCTCCCATTTTGCCGGGAGTGCCCGTATCGCTGGGATCGCCTGCTGCGGCAGAGTCAGAGAAACTGGCGACGTCGCCCTTTGCGCTGGAGACGCCTGGTAAGGGCGGGCCGGTGGTGGAGTCGCCGTTCTCCCTGTGGCCGACACCGCCTCAGCCGTCCACGGCACCTGTGCCGACTCCTGTTTCCAGTGAGGCCGCCGCAACTGTTGCCGTGCCGTTGCCTGTGCCCCCGCTCCCATTTTCGCCGTCCGCGGTGTCGTTGCCTGCGGAGATTTCAGCGCCGCCGGTGAAAGCTGTTGCCCCAGTGCCGATGGCCGATCCTGAAGAAATCTGGCGTCAGGCTGCGGCGGAACTCACGGCATTGCGCAATGCTCCGGCTCCCGTGGCGCTCCCGGGCCCGCTCCCTGCGTTTAAGGGCGAGCCGGTCGCCGCGCCCGCCTTTCCGCCACTGCCCGCCAGCACTGCCGCGCCGCTCCTTCCTGCCACGGTCGCGCCGGTCGCGAGCCCAGGCCTTCCACTGCCACCCTGGATGATTCCACAACCCGGAGCGCAACCGACGCCAGAGCAGCCTCCGGAGCGGCCTGACCCGAGCCTTTCCGCACGCAAAACTTTCCTGCCAACCATCAAGCTTGGTGTGCCTCCGGGACCGCAGCCTGGACCTGCCCACCGGCCCATCCCGGTGGCGCCTGAAATCCCTCGCGCCCCGGAGCCTGGCGCCATCCTCACTCCGCCCGTGCTGCCGGGCTACAAAGCCGAGCCCATGCCGCCCATTTTGCCGGTGGCTGAGTCCGCAGACGCGCTGGAAGACATTGATGCTCCCCTGCCGGGATTGCCGTCGCTGCCGAAGCCGGCGGACACTGCTCCGCCAGGAGCTTTCCCTCCTCCGCCTTTTGTAATCGCCGCAGGCGGAATCGTGCCGCCGCCTGGTGAGGAGAAGATCTTTGTGCCCCGCGCGGTTTCCAAGCGCCACGTTTCCGCGCCCTACAAGCGCCGGGCGATCACCCCCCTCCGTATTGTGGCGTTGGCCATCGCCGCTGCCGCAGCGTTGGGACTCGCCTACAAGCCGGAGCTTAAAGAACTCTGGGAGCAAAAGATACTGGGAAGGCCGTCCGGGAAATCGAGGGGCGTCATCACACCAAAGCCCCCTGCATCGAACGGAGTTCCCGGCGACGGCTCGGACGTCAGCATAGCCCCTGAGCCACCCCCGGCCGCTCCGAAACGCCCGCTTCCCGAAACGCCTGCTCCGGCCCCGGCTCCACAGCCGGATGCGCCGACTACTCCACCGCCGGCAGAGGCCGCGCCCGTTCCCACCAGCACTTCGCCAGCAGCCGATCCCGTCACCGCCGCCCCGCCTGCGCCACCGCCGGCTGAGCCGGAGTCCGCAGGCCCGCTCCCCGTCAGCGAAGCCGGCGCGCGTGAACTGATTTCCCGTCTGATCCGCGCCACCACACCCGAGGCCGTGAAGCCCTACATCCTGGACGCCTCCCGCTTCGAGTCGAAACTTGAGCCCTATTTCTCCAGCGGAAAGGCCCTCCCGGTTGCCAGTTGCGAAAGTCATCTGGAGCGAACCGACAAGTCTGCCGCCACGGGTCGCACCGTCTGGCTTTTCCGGGTCACCACGGACACCGTGCTGCGCGGATTTCCCGTCGGCGTCGAAGATACCGCGGACGGTTTGCGCACGGACTGGGAACTCTTTTCTCAATGCCGCGATGGCGCGCTTCAGCGGTTTGTGGCCGATACATCCACCCCGCCCGGCGTTTACTATGCCGCTCTCAAGCGCGCTCATATCTTTCCAGATATGCTTCCCGGCAGCGATCCGGGGAAATTCTTTGCATTCGCAGTCTCCTCGCCCGCCCTCGGCGATGCTCCAGTGAATGCATTCATCCCCAAGGGCAGCCAGCTTGCCACCCGCGCGGATAATCTTTTCAAATTCAACACTTCCTACGCACCAGTCCTCGAATTGGCCCACAAAGACGGCCGCCTGGAAATCACCGGCATTGCCCGCGAGAATTGGCGCACGGCATCACGCGGTGACAGTCGCTGAGGTTTCTGTAACCGGAGTCTCCCGGCGATCACTCTGAAAGAGACAAACTCCCGTGCCCGTAGCGCTCTGTCCCTGCGAATCCGTCGGAACTTTCCTTTTACAACCCCCGAACCCCCCCCTAAACTCCCACTCAAATGAACACGACACAAATCTTCGCAATCGGCCTGCCCGGCGGACAGGAATGGTTTTTTATCTTTATCGCCGTCCTGCTCCTCTTCGGCGCCAAGAAGCTCCCTGAATTCGCCCGCGGTCTCGGCCGCAGCATGGGTGAGTTCAAGAAAGCCCGTCAGGAATTCGACCACGAAATCAGCAAGGCTGTAGAGGAAAAAGAAACCAAGATCTGAACGGGTGCGCTCCTTGCGCTTCAGTTTTCTTCTTCTCAAGGGAGCCTGCATCGCTGCGGGCTCCCTTTTCTTTTGCACCGCAGTAACTGCTGCGGATGAACCGCCAGCCGTGACCTTTGCCGCATGGAATCTGCGGAATTACCTTCACACCGTCAGCGCTCCAGTTGTCCGCGTCCCGCGCGACACCAAGCCAAAGCCGCCGGAGGAGGTCGCTGCGGTTACAGAAATTCTGCTCAAACTCAGGCCGGACATTCTCGGCGTATGTGAAATGGGAACCCGGGAAGACCTGGCGGCTCTCCAGCAGCGGCTGAAGGACGCCGGACTGGATCTTCCTCACAGCGAATGGGTCCAGGCCGCAGACACCGACCGCCACCTTGCGTTGCTCAGCCGTTTCCCCGTCGTCGCCCGCCAGCCGCAGACAAGGCTTTCCTACGTGCTGGACGAGACGAAGCTCCCCGTGCAGCGCGGATTTCTCGACGTGACTTTGCAGATCTCGGCGGACTATCAACTCCGCTGCATCGGGGCTCATCTCAAATCCCGTCGCGACGTGCCGGAGGCCAGTGAAGCCCTCATGCGCCGCAACGAAGCTCATCTTCTCCGCCAGTACGCGGACAGCATCCTGACTGCGGCGCCGGAGACGAATCTCCTTGTTTACGGAGACTTCAACGACACCCGCGACCAGCCGCCCGTCCGCGCCGTCGCCGGAGCCCGCGGCGCAGATACTCACCTCACTGCCATCGCGGCAATGGACGACTCGGCGCAGCGCTGGACGTATTACTTCTCCGACGCCGACACCTACTCCCGCATAGATTTCCTCCTCGCCTCCAAAGGCCTGAATCCGGAACTCGACGACAAGCTGTGCCGCATCTACTCCGGCCCTGACTGGTTCAGCGCCAGCGATCACCGCGCCATCACGGCCATCATCAAGCCAGGCGAGAAGAAGCCCAAGTCGAGGAAGCCTCCTGCTGAAAAAGCAGTTCCGGGAAAGCAGAATGGCGAATGACAAAACCCGGATTTCGGATTTTCGTCCGCCGCTTCCCCGAATACCAACGCCCCCGCCATGCTCCTCGTCATAGACAACTACGACTCCTTCACCTACAACCTCGTCCAGTACTTCGGCGAGTTGGGTGCGACTCTCATGGTGAAGCGCAACGACGAGATCACACCTGACGAAATCGCGCGGCTCAATCCCGAGCGCATCTGCATCTCGCCCGGCCCCTGCACGCCGCGCGAGGCCGGCATCAGCAATGAAGTGCTGCGCCGGTTTTCGGAATCGAAACCCATCTTCGGGGTCTGCCTTGGTCACCAGTGCATGGGCGATGTCTTCGGCGGCGATGTCATTCGCGCCCCGCGGCTCATGCACGGCAAGACCTCCATGATCCACCACGATGGAAAAGGCGTCTTCGCGGGTCTGCCCAATCCTTTCGAGGCGACCCGCTACCATTCGCTCATCGTTAAACGTGAGACCCTGCCCGATTGCCTGGAGGTCAGCGCGGAGACCGCCGAAAATGAAATCATGGGTCTGCGTCACAAGTCGCTGAACGTTCATGGAGTTCAGTTTCACCCGGAGTCCATCCTGACCGTGGAGGGGAAAAAGATTCTGAAAAACTTCCTCGAACTCTGAACCGCCATGAGCGCGAAGAAAAAATCGTGGCGCGAAAAACTGGCCGATGACAACGGCCTCCCGAAGATCACAGTGCTTGACGACACTGTGCCGGAGAAATGGGGCCGCGGCCGGTGTCTCGTGCCGGCTCCGCGCGAAGTGGATGCCCTGATGCGCAGGGTGAAGCCCGGCAAGCTCATCACCATCGCGTGCCTGCGCAGCGCGCTCGCCGCGAAGCACGGCGCAGACATGGCCTGCCCCATGGCCACCGGCATCTTCGCATGGATCGCCGCCCACGCTGCGGAGGAAGCCGAACTCGCCGGCGAAACGAAAACGACTCCCTGGTGGCGCACCTTGAAAACGGGCGGCGAACTCAATCCCAAATACCCCGGCGGCATCGAAGCCGCTGCCGAACGTCTCCGCGACGAAGGCCACACCGTCTTCCAAAAGGGAAAACGCTGGTTCGTCAAAGACTGCGACAAGGCGCTGGCGAAGCTGTAGTTGGATTGCCGTGAACTTGAGAACGACATCAAGGTCGCCGCGATTGAGGAGGCGAAATTCTCCACCACCGTGCGTTCATGGCCGCCATGCATCGTCTCCTTCTCTGCGCTCTCCTCGCCCCGCTTTCGCTTTTCGCTCAGGACCGCGCTGCGCCGAGCCCGAACGAAACGGGCGATCCCGTCTTGCCGCCATCAGAAGCGGCGAAGCGCTTCACGCTCGCGGATGGCCTCGCCATTGACCTCGTGCTCAGCGAACCGCTGGTCACTCAACCGCTTCACATCAGCTTCGATTCCCGGGGGCGACTCTGGCTGGTGGAGGCACGGCAGTATCCGAAACCGTCTGGGTTGAAGGAGGTGTCGAAGGACGCCGTGTGGAGGGCCATTTACGACAAAGTTCCTCCACCGCCGCCGTTCGCTGCGGATTCGCCCTTCCGCGGCGCGGACCGCATTTCCATTAACGAAGACGCGGATGGGGACGGCGTGTATGAATCGCACAAGGTCTTCGCCGACGGCCTGAACATGGCCACCAGCGTCGCGCACACGGAGCACGGAGTCTGGGTGACGCACGCGCCGTACCTGCTCTTCTTCCCGGACGTGAATCAGGACGACGTGCCCGACGGCCCGCCGGAAGTGCATCTGGCAGGCTTCGGGCTGGAAGACACGCATTCCATCGCCAACAGTCTGCGCTGGGGACCCGACGGCTGGCTCTACGGCGCGCAGGGCAGCACTGTCAGCGCCGCCATTCTCGTCCCTGGAGCACCGGGCAAGGCGCCGACCAGCGACTACTGGCCGCAGATTGAGGAGTTCGTCCACAGAAACGACGCGAAAGCCGTGAAAACGATGGGCCAGAACATCTGGCGATACCATCCATCCTCACGGCGCTATGAAATCTTCGCCGAGGGCGGCGGTAATGCCTACGGTCTGGAGATTGATTCCAAGGGCCGCGTATTCTCCGGCCACAATGGCGGCGACACGCGAGGCTTCCATTACGTGCAGGGCGGCTATTATCAGAAGGGCTGGGAAAAGCACGGCGATCTCTCGAACCCCTACGCCTTCGGCTACTTCCCGCCCATGAAGGCCGATCCCGTCGAGCGATTCACCCACCAGTTCATCATCTACGAAAGCGACGCGCTTGCCGAGCAATGGCGCGGCAAACTCTGGGGCTGCGATGTCCTCCACAACAACATCGTCTGCGCCGAAATGATCCCCGACGGCTCCACCTTTCGCACCAAAGACATCGGCCGCCCGGTCAGCAGCACCGACAAGTGGTTCCGCCCCGTCATGATCACCGACGGTCCCGACGGCTGCCTCTACATCGCCGACTGGTGCGACAAACAAGTCAGCCACTACCGCAATCAAATGGGCGTCATGGATAAGGACCACGGCCGCGTCTGGCGCGTGCGGATGAAGAATAATCCAAAGCCGTCGCGCACCCTGCCGACGCAGAACGTCGCCGGCAAACTGCCGGACAACCGCTGGCTGCGGCAATCGTATCTGCGGCTGGCGTGGGAAAAAGGCTGGCACACGCCACAGTTCAATGCGCTGGATGATTTCTGGAGTGATCATGCTCGACGTTCAGTATCCCTTGAAGCCTATGCTTATGGTGCTGACCCCCACGTCAGGCGCTGGGCCGTTCAACTGGCGGGGGATCAAAGGAACATAGGATTTGACCTGGTGGAACTGGCGCGCAAAGAAAAAGACCCCGAAGCGCTCGTTCAGATCGCGGCCTCGGCAAAGCGTCTTCCCGGCCACGCATTCTCCCTCGCTACAGCACTGATGTCGAATCCTGCCTGCAAAAAGGACGATCCACTTTTGCCTCTGATGATCTGGTGGGCTATTGAAAGATCACTGCGAGTGTATCCAGAGCAGTTTGATGAGAATTGGCAAACTCCGACAGTCTGGTCCATGTCCATTGCAAAAACCACTCTCGTTGAGCGCCTCATGAAACGCTTGGCCGGCACGGGTAAACGGGATGATTTTCTTTCTTGCTCAAAGCTATTCTCCTACGCCCCCGACGACGAATCGCGCCAGCTTCTGATGAAGGGCTTCTCCGATGCCATGAAAGGCCGCAGCCTTTCTGGCCTGCCGCAGGAGTTGCTGGAGCAACTCGCCAAAACCGGCGGCCCGCTCGCTCTCGCACTGCGCGTGCGGCAGGGCGAGCGCGCGGCGATAGATGAAACGCTGAAGATCCTCTCAGACGGCAAACACCCGCAGTCAAATCCGGAATCCCGCGCCACGCTCGCCTCCGTTTTCGCCGACATGGAGGAACCCGCCGCGGTGCCCGTGCTCCTGAATCTCCTCGCGGAAACCCCGCTGCGCCGCACGACGCTGGCCGCGCTCCAACGGCAGACTTCACCGGACATCGCCGCGCGTTTGCTCAAAGAACTCCCCGCCTGGCCCGCCGCCGACAAAGACGCCGCGCTCACCGTTCTCGCCAGCCGCGCCGCGTGGTCCCTCGCGCTGATGCAGTCCGGCACCGATCTCCCGCTGGCCATCGTGAAGAAGCTCCAGCTTTTCCCCGACAAGGAACTCGCCGCGCTCATCGAGCAGAAATACGGCGACAAACTCCGCGTCGCGGGCGGCGAGAAGGAAAAGGAAATCCAGCGCGTGAAGACCCTGCTCGCCGCCGCGGAAGGCGTGCCGAAGAAAGGCCAGCCAATGTTCGAGCAGCGCTGCGCCGCGTGCCACACGCTCTGGAACAAAGGCGGCAAGGCCGGCCCCGACCTCACCAGCTACCAGCGCACGGACCTCGACATGCTCCTGCTGGCCGTCATCGCGCCGAGCGCCGAGATTCGCGAAGGATTCGCCACCACCATCGTGGAAACCAAAGACGGCTCGACGCTCGCTGGCTTTATCAGCGACCAGGCCGGCGATGTTCTCGTCCTGCGCGATGCCGCTGGCCAGACGCATACGATCCCGAAAGATCGCATCGTCAAACAAGAGCTGCTCCCCGCTTCTCTCATGCCTGAAGGACTGCTTGCCGGCCTCACGGATCAGGAAGTCCGCGACTTCCTCGCCTACATCCGCAGCACCACCCCGCCATTTTGAGCATGGAGCGGCGTGCATCCTGCCGCCGTTTCCACTACCCGCGCGAAGCGCCACTTCAAAATAGTGCGCTTCGCGCAGGTTCTATCGGCGGCTCGAAGCACGCCGCTCCATGCCTCCTTGCACGGAGCGGCGGGCAATGCGAGGGCCGCGCACTTTCTCACCGCTCCCGCATGAAATCCACTACACCTGCACCTGCTCCACCGGCTTCCGGCACGGAAGGCGGCGGCGGGCAGCGAGGGTTTCTCCGCACCCACGGACGGCTGCGCCGACTGGTGCGGCGCATCACGGGCCGGCCGCAGCAGCAGCAATTGCTGCCGGTGCTGATCAAAGTGTACGCCGGCTTTTCCAAGCTCGACGGCACAGCCAACGAAGATGAGATCGAGAGCAGCCTTGGCTTCATGCGTTACGACTACCCAGAGGCTGTGTACTCCGAGATGCAGTCACTCTACCGCCAGGCGCTGCGCGAGCCGCAGGATCTGGATGCCATCGCCGGGCAGTTGAAGAGCTTGCTCAATCATGACGAGAAGATCCAGCTCGCGGTCCAGCTTTATGTGCTGATCACGCGGTCCACGGCCCCGGAAGAGGAGATGCTGGCGTATCAGAAATTTATGGCCGGCCTCGGCATGGCCAGTGAGGGCAGGGATCTCATTGGTCAACTCAGTGAGGCCACCGCGGATGCCGCTGCAGCTGGTCATGTGCTTGAATTACTCGACATCGGCGGGATGCCTCCAGCGCACCTCGTGCTCGATCATGTGCCAGGGCCTCATGCGCTGACAGTGTTCCGGTTTCAAAATCTCCTGCTGCTCAAGCGCACCGGGACAGCGCAGGTCATCGCGCGCGGGAGACGGCTGGGGCGCGGAGAATTCGTGCGGCTCTACGAAGGCCAGCGTGTCGTCATTGCTGAGCACGTGCTCGACTATCAGGATCTGGTTTTCTACCTCAACGCCCGGAAAGGCGTCTCCTCCACCCAACTTTATCTCAGCTTGAGCGGCGGGGACACTCCGTTCATTGAGCGCGAGCGCTCCCGGCACAGTGTGTTGCGGATGCAGTTTGGGCTCGCCGTCACGGTCGAGGCGCTGCGCCTTTCGCCGGTGAAAGTCGGCGGACGCACGCTGGTGCTCGGTCAGCCGCTCACCGCAGGACTGCCGGAGCGGATCACGTTTCCCGACGATACGTCCATTACCTTCGGTGAGCTGCGTCGTCGTGCCCGGGAAATGGGCGGGCGTTTCAATCTCCATCCCGGGCGCACCGACTATCGCATTTCCAACAACCCCGCATTGCTACGCGAGGGTGACATTTTGCTCTCCCCTACGCTGCGCAGTGAAATGCTCCTGCGCATCATCTGCGACTACGAGAACAAGACCGGCGAGCTGGAAATCATCAAGTCCCCGCGGGCGCTGATAGTCGAGAATCAGCCGGTGAAGGAAAAGGAGCGAGTGCCGCTCAGGGACGGCGCCATCATCGTGCTTGGCGAGGGACAGCAACTCCGCTGCCGCTTCGGCGACGGCATCATCGAGGAGGAGCGGAACATTATTCGGCAACTCGATGTGCGGGATCTCACGCACAATTTCGGACGCAACACCCCTGCGGTGGACGGTATTAGTTTCTCCGTGCGCCGTGGCGAGATGATTTGCGTGCTTGGCCCCAGCGGCAGTGGCAAGAGTTGTCTTCTGCGCATCCTTGCCGGCCACCTCCTCCCCAAGGGCGGCGTCATTCGGATGAACGGCCAGCCGCTCTACGAAAACATCTCCCAACTGGCACCATTCATCAGTTACATTCCTCACGAAGACGCCTTCGATCCGCTGCTGACGGTGGAGGAAAACCTGACCTGCGCTGCGAGGATCAGATCCCCGCATCTCCAGTCGCGTGACATCCGCCGCCGCGTGGATGCCAAGCTGATCGAACTCGGTCTCAACGAACGCCGCCATGCTCCCGCCGGGCTCCCGGAACAAAAGATTCTCTCCAGCGGGGAACGCAAACGGCTCAACATCGGCCTCGATATGATCACGCC
>JANOZA010000533.1:0-2426 GCA_031429155.1 Verrucomicrobiota bacterium
GCGGGGCAAATGAAGGCGTCATCGACATGTTATTGGAAATTGGCGAGGAAGACAAAGTCGACGCGTGGGTTGCCGGCAAAATGGCCAAAAAGGAAAAGATCATGGGCATCGGCCACCGTGTCTACAAAGTCCTCGACCCCCGCGCCCCGCACCTCCAGAAAATGGCCATCAAGCTCACCCAGGAACTCGGCGAGCCCAAATGGATCCGCATGAGCGAGCGCATCGCCACCATCATGCGCGAACGGAAAGGCTTGAATGCGAACGTGGATTTCTACAGCGCCACCGTCTATTACAGCCTCGACATTCCCACGGATCTCTTCACTCCCATCTTCGCCATCAGCCGTGCCGCAGGCTGGACCGCGCAGGTGCTGGAGCAACTCGAAGACAACCGCCTCTACCGCCCGCTGACCGAATACACCGGCCCGAAACCACCGCAGCCCATCCTGCCCATCGCGGAAAGGAAGTAAAGGAAATGCAAAATGAAGAATGAAAAATGCAGAAGGCGGAATGGGGCCACGCATGAGTTCGCGCTTTCCGCATTCTTCATTCTGCATTCTTCATTCTGCCTTCGATGAACACGGAACCGGAAAACCTTCGCATCGAGACGGCGACCATCGAAGACCTCGCTGAGTTGACCGACCTCGTGATGTCGCTTCTGGAGATGGAAGCGGACTTCAAGCCGGATAAGGAAAAGCAGCGCCACGGTCTGCGGCTCATCCTCGAACAACCGGGCCGCGGGCGCATCTTCGTCCTTCGCAATGACCACAAGGTCATCGGCATGGTGAATCTGCTGATCACCATCAGCACCGCGGAGGGCGGCTTCGTCATTCTTATGGAGGACGTCATCGTGCGGCCCGAACACCGCGGCCACGGCTACGGCACAAGGCTGGTGAATTACGTGAAGGAGTTCGCACGGAAGAAGGACTTCAAACGCATCACTCTGCTCACCGACAGGGTCAGTGACGAATCCCAGCGCTTCTTTGCGCGGAATGGATTCGTGCTCTCCAACATGGTCCCCATGCGGCTGCTGCTGGGGCACGAAGAGAAACCATGAGCACTATCCCCACTGCGTGATGGCCCTGCGCTCTCGTCCTCCTGGTCCCAGGCCGCACCACGAACTCATCGAGGAAGTGCAGCGCGATGAAGAAAAGCACGCCGCGCCCCGAAGAGGGCGCCAGTCCCCGGGAAAAACCCGCGGATTGGTGGAAGGGTGACAACACTCCATGAATCCCCACCCGGATCACAACTTCCGTCAAAGCATCGCCCGCCGCTCGTTTCTCCAGCGCAGCGGTCTTGGCCTCGGCGCGCTCGCGTTGCAGCAGCTCATGGGCGCCTCGCTGCCTCACCTGCCGGGGAAAGTGAAGCGCGTCATCCACCTCTGCATGGCCGGCGGACCGTCACAGTTTGAGAGTTTCGACTGGAAGCCGGAGTTGAAGCGTCTCGACGGCAAGCCATTCCCGGAAAGCTTCACCAAAGGACAGCAGCTCGCGCAGTTACAGAACACCGTGCTCAAAGCCCGCGGGCCGTTCACCGAATTCAAAAAGCACGGGCGTAGCGGCCAGGAAATCTCCAGCCTCTTCCCGCACATCGCCGGACTCGCCGACGACATCTGCATCATCCGCAGCATGGTCACAGAACAGATCAATCACGATCCCGCGCAGGCATTCATGAACAGCGGCTCCATCCTCAAAGGACGCCCGAGCATGGGCTCGTGGCTGCTCTACGGCCTCGGTGCGGAGACGGAGAATCTACCAGGATTCATCGTCCTCATGTCCCAGGCCAAAGACTACAACGGCGCGCAGCCCGTCAGTGCGCGGCAGTGGAGCGCCGGCTTTCTGCCCAGCAAATACCAGGGCATCATGTTCCAGTCCCGCGGCGACGCCGTCCATTACGTCGGCAATCCCGACGGCGTCTGCCAAAGCACTCAGCGACTCGTCGTGGATGAGATCAACAGACTCAACGGTATCGCCGCTGCCGAACACGCCGATGCCGAAGCTCTCACCCGCATCGCCCAGTATGAAATGGCATTCAAGATGCAGACCAGCGTGCCCGACCTCAGCGACTTCAAAGACGAGTCGAAGCAAACGCTGGAAATGTATGGCGTGAAGGAACCCGGCGACGGATCTTTCGCCAGCAATTGCCTGCTTGCCCGCCGTCTCGCCGAGCGCGGCGTCAGGTTCATCCAGCTCTACCACCGCGCATGGGATCACCATAACAGCATCGAAGCCTCCATGCCCAAAGCCGCCGCCGACACCGACAAAGCCTGCGCCGCCCTGGTGCAGGACCTCAAGCAGCGCGGAATGCTGGACGACACGCTCGTCATTTGGGGCGGCGAATTTGGCCGCACTCCCACCGTCGAACTGCCCACTCCCGGCTCCAATGCCGGCAAGATCAACGGACGCGACCACAATCACCACGGCTTCACC
>JANOZA010000534.1:0-3199 GCA_031429155.1 Verrucomicrobiota bacterium
GGAGAGAGCGAGCTTGCGAAGCTGTTTTGACTGGGGAGTGGCGTGCCTATGGCCGCCATGTGAAATCAAACGCGCAGCGCACTTCTAAAAACGAGCGTTCCCAGCGCGCTCCTTTGAGAAGTGGCCTGCGGCGCTGGTTTACAAATGGCGGCCATAGGCACGCCACTCCCCAGTCAAAACAGCTTCGCAAGCTCGCTCTGGCCCGCGAGGAATTCTCCGGGCCGCAGCTTCCGCGGATTCCGCCGGATGTAGCGCACGACATTCCCAAAATGCTCCCAATTGCGGATGAGCCTGTCGTGATACCCCTTCTGCCACAGCGGCCCGGTGCGGCCGAGGTGATGATTGACTTCATTGGCGATGTAGCCCTTCCAGGAATGGAGCAATTCGGAAACTGTCCAGCCTTCCAGAATCTCCGTGAGCACATGGACGTGATTGGGCATGACGACCCACGCATGAAGCCGGGTGCGCACGCCTTCAAAATGCCGCAGCGCCCCGGCCGCAATCTCCGCGCAAGCCGGCTGGCGCAGCAGGCACTCGCCGTGTCCCTGATCCAGCCATCGCTCGATCTGTCCCTGGAACTTGCGCAGGTATTCCATCTCGACTTCGGGCGTCCACGGTTCGGGATGCTCCTTGCGCCATGCCTCCTCGGCCAGCCGGTGCTCGCGCATGAGGTGCGCAGGGACGGAGTCGAAGAGGCGAAAGGTGAGGGAATACGTGCGCCCCTGCTGGTCCCAGTGCGGGAGACGATTGTGGCCGACGGTGGTCTCCGCTGCGGGATGGAAGAATTGAGGCGCGTCATCCATGCCCGGAGGGAGCGCGCGGAGGCGCTTTGCGCAACTGGGGAGTGGCGTGCTTATAGCCGCCATTTATATTCACCCGCGAAGCGCACTTCAAAACGACGCGCGTTGGAAGTGGCCTGCGGCGCTTGTTTATAAATGGCGGCCATAGGCACGCCACTCCCCAGTGAACTACTGCGCCAGCACGCGGTAGTAGCGTTTGGGCACGGTGCTGTTCGGTGCGGGCAGGGTCATCGTCTTCGCCGTGCTGTCGCCAGTGATGGCAGGGAGGCCGGTGTTGGTCCAGCTTTGCAGGGCGTCGCTCTGCCAGAGGGTGTAGCTGAGGCCGGCGGCGCTGGTGAAGTCGAAGTTGAGGTTCGCGCCGTTCTTCGCCAACCGGAGATCGGCCGGGGCGGTGAAGCCCGCCAGCCGCAGGGCCACGGCGTAGAGGTGGAACGTATAGTTCGCATTGGGCGGGGTGATGGTGAGGGTGCGGGTGGGGAAACCGGCCTTGAAGGTGTAGTCAATCCGCAGCCCCGCGTTGTCGCCGTAGGCATTTTGATCAATGACCCGGCTGTCGGTGCCGCTGGTGAAGGTCTGCGCGCGGATGCCAGGCGTGGCGTCCCAGCCCACGGTCAGCAGCGTGGCGGTGTAGGTGAAGCCCGGTGTGAGCTGCTTGAAGGTGAGCGTGGCGGGAGTGCCGCCGTAGGAGAATCGTTTGGCCACAGTGGCGCTGCCCTGACCGGTGAGGCCGGAGAGGTTGTTGGTGTCGTCGAGCGTGTAGTTCGTGGTTGGCCCGGCGAGGTCGAAGGCCGGACTGCTGACAATGTAGCCGGTGCCGGCGAGGGTCACGCCGTTGATGGTAGCGTTGTCGGCCACGCCAAAGCGCCGCGCCCAGATTGTTTTCGCCCCGATGCCGCTGGTGGCGTCCCCGGTCCACGGGCTGAACTGGAAGGGAGGGACAAAAATGTAAGCCGCGCCGGCCTGCGGGGCAGCGGTATCGGGCGTGCTGTTGATCCCGGTGCTGCTGCTGGATTCAAAGTTGGCGCCGGCGATGACCGTCTCGCCCGCAGCGCCCACGGCTTTGCCGAAATTGGCCCCGGCGGCGGGATTACTGGCTTTGAGATAAGCCTGCTGGGTCCATACGGCAGCGGCGCGGGAAAAGACATACGCGGCCCCGGCACCGGCAGCAGCGTCGTTAGGCGTGCTGTCCACTCCCGCGGTGCTGCTGGCCTCGCCAATGGCTCCGACGACCACGGTATCGCCCGTCACCGCGGCGGAACTGCCAAACTTGTCGCCTGCCCCGGCATTACCCGCCTTGAGGTAGGCCTGCTGGCTCCAGGTGGTGCCGCTGCGCACGAAGACATAGCCGGCCCCGGCATCGGCGGCGCTTTCGTTAGGAGCGCTGTTCACTCCCGTGGTGCTGCTGTCTTCGCCATCCGCACCCACCACGACGGTATCCCCTGCCAGCGCCACCGAGCGGCCGAAATAGTCCCCCGCCCCCGCATTGCCCGCTTTGAGAAAAGCCTGCTGGCTCCACGCCGTGCCATTCCGGACGAAGACGTAGGCAGCACCGGCAAAGGCGGCATCCTCGTTGGGCACACTATTCACGCCCGTGCTGCTGCTGCCCTCCCCGAGCGCCCCGACGACCAGCGTGTCGCCCACGACCTCCACGGAGTTGCCGAACAAATCATTTTGCCCGGGATTACTGGCCTTGAGATTCGCCTGCTCAGTCCATGTGCTCCCGTTGCGGGTATAAACAGTGGCCGATCCGGCGAGGGGGAGATTGTCCGCGGGATTTGAAGCGCCTACCACCACCGTATCCCCTGACACCGATACGGAAACTCCGAATTCCATCTGGAATCCGGGGTTCGCCGGCGCCAGCACCGCCTGCCGGGTCCATGTGGTCCCGCTGCGCACAAAGACGTAAGCGGCGCCGGGCCCGCCAAAGGGTGGTGGCCCTCCTTGATTTGTCGAGCCCACGACAATGGTGTCGCCGGACACCGCCACGGAAACGCCGAAGACCCCAGGAAAAGCGTTGTCGCTCTGGAGCGAGGCCTGCTGCGTCCACGTGGCCCCGTTCCGGACGAAGACGTAAGCCCCGTTGCGATTTCCCTGCCCGACTACTGCAGTGTCGCCAGACACCGCCACGGAAAAGCCAAACTGCGTGTGGCTGCTGGTGCTGTCCGCCTTGAGATACGCCTGGAGGGCGTAGAGCGGATTGGCGCTGGCGGTGGAGAGGCTGAACCAGGCGAGCGCGGCGGCGGCTAGGATGCGGGAAAAGCCGGCGGTGCGGCGATGGAAGGCAGAGGCGGTGGTTTTCATAAGGATGAGGATGCTGGTGCGGGTGAAAATGAGGGGCTTGTCCATATCCAGTCAGGTCCGCGGCGGTTTGTTCCGGAAAATTTCGGGTTTTTTACTGG
>JANOZA010000535.1:0-2397 GCA_031429155.1 Verrucomicrobiota bacterium
AGAAAACAAGTTGGCCCCGGGTCAAGGCATGGATACACTCCGCTCCCATGACTGAAAAAATTATCTTCGATCGAAAGCCCGCCGTCCTCCCACTCGCCGCCGGTGATTACTGGTGGTGTTCCTGCGGACGTTCCCAAACCCAGCCGTTTTGCGATGGCTCACACAAGGGAACCGGGCTCGCTCCCGTGAAGTTCACGCTCGCGGAAGCAAAGACCGTGGCCCTGTGCAACTGCAAGCACAGTTGCAACCCTCCCTTCTGCGATGGCTCTCACTCAAAGCTGCCCGCAGACTGATCCTGCGGAATATTCAGCCACACCATTCCTCGCACCCGCATGAATACGCAAAACCGCTCTGTTTCTGGAATTGGCCTCGCCATTGGTCTCGTGCTGTGCGCCATTGGCGGCGTGATGGCCTTCCGCGTGTGGCAAAAAGATCCACCGCCCGCGCCGGCGCCCGCGCCGGCGCCTGCGCCCCCTGCGACACACTCGGCCTCGACCACTCCGACAGAGACGCCCGTGATCACCCCGGCTGTCCTTCCCTCTCCACCTCCCGACCCCAAGAAAATGTTTGAAGACAAAATCAGCAAGCTCACGCCCGAAGAATTTCATGTAACCCAGCGCTCCGGCACGGAGCGTCCGTTCACCGGCAAATACTGGGACCACCACGAGGAAGGCGTCTATGTGGACGTCGTCTCCGGCAAGCCGCTCTTCACGTCGCTCGACAAATTCGACTCCGGCTGCGGCTGGCCCAGCTTTGCGAAGCCGATCGCCGGCGGTGAGATCAAGGAATTAAAAGACGACACTCTCGGCATGGAGCGCACCGAAGTCCGCTCCGGCACTGCCGACTCGCACCTTGGCCACGTTTTCGATGACGGCCCCGCCGCTCTCGGCGGGCTGCGCTACTGCATCAACTCCGCCTCTCTTCGATTCGTGCCGCTCGCGGATCTCGAAAAGGAAGGCCTCGGGGATTACCGCAAGCTCTTCGAAAAGAAGAAACCCTAACCCCGCGCCATGGCCCGGGCGAGTTCCAGATGGGTGATGCTCATCACGTTCACCGGCATGGCCGTCGTGCTCTGCGGTGCCCTGATGACGATGTTGAACTTCGCGAAAGTGGAGATCAAGAAGCGCGGCCTGGAAGTGCAGCCGAAAAAGCCAAACGAGCCGTCCGGCCCCTTCGCTGAGAAGATCAAATCGCTTACCCGGGAAGAGCAACTCGTCACCCAACTGGGGCGCGACGACAGACCGTCCTTTGGCCGCTACGTGGCGACCAATGACCCCGGCCTCTACCTCGACATCGTCTCTGACGAAGTCCTCTTCACCTCACTCGACAAACTGGAAACCGTCCTCGGCTTCGCGGAATTCTCCAAGCCCTTCGACCCCGCGCTCCTCACTGAGCAGCAGGCCATGATCCTCGACCAGCCGCGCCTCCAGGTGAAGTCAAAGACCGCGCAATCCTATCTCGGCTGGATCGCCACGGACGACAACGGTGCCCGCCGCTACGTCATCAACTCCTCCGCGCTTCGCTTCGTCCCCGCCGCTGATCTGGAGAAGAGCGGCCTCGGGCAGCACCGCGCCCTCTTTCCCCCGCCGTAACCCGGCGTAGCCGGAATCAAACGCAGCTCGACTTTCGTAGCTCGACTTTCCAAAGTCGAGTCCGTGGACCGCTCACTCGACTTTGGAAAGTCGAGCTACGTCCGCCTTGCCACCGTCGCCCGCGCCACTATCTGCCGCCATGAGATTTGCCATTTGCAATGAAACCTGGGGCGGGCCGGAGGCGGACTTCGCCAGAGTCTGTGACCGCATCGCCGCCGCGGGCTACACCGGCGTGGAGATCGCGCCCTTCACCCTCGCGGAAAATCCTGCCGAACTCACCGAGGAAAACGCCTCCCACATCGGCGGCATCGCCCGCGCCGCCGGGCTGGATGTCGTCGGCCTCCACTGGCTCCTCGTGAAGCCTCCCGGCTTTCACCTCACCACGACCGACAACGCCGTGCGCCGTGCCACGGCCGACTTCGGATGCCACCTCGCCCGGCTCTGCGCCGCCATGGGCGGGAAAATCATGATCTGGGGCAGCCCCAAACAGCGGAACATCGAGCCCGCGTGGTCGTGGAACGACTCCGCCGCCCGCGCCGCCGCCGTCCTCCGCACCATTTCCGAAACCGCCGGCCCGCTCGGCGTCACCCTCGCCATCGAACCCCTCGGCCGCCGCGAAACCAACTTCCTCAACACCGCCGCCGAAACCATCCGCCTTATTAATATGGTGGACCACCCCGCCTGCCGCCTCCACCTCGACGTGAAGGCCATGAGCGACGAAATCGAATCCATCCCCGACATCATCCGCGCCAGCCGCGACCACACCGTCCACTTCCACGCCAACGACCCCAACCTCCGCGGCCCC
>JANOZA010000536.1:0-5045 GCA_031429155.1 Verrucomicrobiota bacterium
TTGTTCTCCGCCCACTCCTTCGTCTGCTCCGCCTGGCGGAAAAGGCGCTCGGCTTTTTCGGCGACCTTTTTGCGGAGTTCGACGCTCTTGTCAGCCATTCCTTTAGCCAGACCGCGAGAGCGGGGCTTGGCACCTGCCGCAGCTTTCTCATCCGATTCCAGCCCGCCGAGTGAAAACTTCGACTCTACCGTCATTTCGGACAAATCACGTTCGGCGAGTTGTTTGAAGACCTCCACCTCGCCAGATTTGCGATAGGCCCAGGCGGCAGTGCGGCCCACAGCGCCTGCCGGCGCGTCGGTGAGATCGCCGAGAGCTTCCGACTCTCTATAGCGGGCGTCCCTGGCCTGACCGAAATTAGACGCCCCTCCGGCGCCCCCGCCCCCGCCCATGGCACCGAAGTCATCGAACATGGCGGTGGCGAACCTCTCTCTGCCGCTGGCCGTCTCCACCACTAGCGCCCGGCCATTGAGCGCCGTCTCGAAAAGGAACGAGTCGCGCTGCGGATTCTTCGGAAGGGTATCGAGCCAGTCCTTCATGTAGCGCTGCACGACGGGCGGCTCGGTCTTGATGCGACGGGAGAGCAGGATTCGCTCCACAGTATTGAGCCGGCTGTATTGCCACGGGCGGAGGTAGCCCGACATGTCTGCGCCGAGCAGGTAGTGATCCATGAAAGTCTTGTCGCGCTTATTGGCGAGATACGGCTGAACGACGGCTTTGAAGAATTCGGCATCGTGGCGCGAGAGGAAGAAGTTCAACTCGTGACAGGCGTATTTGGAATACATCTCCTCCGCTTTACCTGGGGTTTTCTTCAACTCCGGCCATGTGAGCAGCCAGGAGAACTCGGCGAGCGTGGCGTTGCCGCTGAGGTTGTAGAGCAGCGAATGGACTGCGCCGAGACTGCCCACGCTTTGCCAGGTGGCGGTGAGGGCGTCATTGAAGGCATGGGCCACGTCCTTCTCCAGCAGCGTCATGCGATCCTGACGGCTGTAGTGCTGCTTGGGATCGAGTCCGTCGGTGAGACGGAGGTCGCGCAGCGTGAGTTTTTGCGATGGCAAGGTGAAGTCCCGCACGGCGGCGGAGTCGCTGTCCACGGCGACGACCCGGAGCATCTGGCGGTCGCCGAGCGACGCGGCATCCAGGGTGACATTGCCGTCTTTGTCAGGCTTGAGATTGAAAGCCACGGCCCCTGGCAAGCCGAGGAAGGAAACGTCCGGATCCATGGGGCCGGCGTGTTGAGCCTGCTGCTGGCTTTTCTTGGCCATGGCGGGGGCCGGTGGAGTGGCGGCTCCGGGCTTCTCGGCGTCCATGGGCTTCGCGTCTTCACCAAGTGCGGCGTTCTGTTTCTCCGTCGCCGTGTCGGAAATAGCCCATGGGTTCAAGAGCAGGCCCGGGCGCGGCAGGAGATTGCCCGCGAAGTGCTTCGCGCCTTTGCGGTCGAGCACGTAGCGATACTCCTCTCCGATGGTGCGGGCGTTTTGGTAAAGGCTGGGGCGGTAGGAAGTTGTCCACGCCTGCGGCTGTGGCAGATGGTCGTCGCCGAGGGCGGCGAAGGCATCGAACTCCGGCAGGAAGCGGCTGGCAAAAACATGCACCCGGGTGTCGAGACCGGAATTGCCGACGTGGAAAATGATCACCGACTTCTGCGCCTCGGCACCCCGTGCGGGGATGTCGCCTTTCACCATGCCGGTAATGGAAACCGGCGCGGGATTCGAGAGTTCCAGAGTCATGGAATCGCTGAGCAGATGGCCGGAAACTGTCTCGCCGTTGCCCACGCGAATGACCGTGGTGCTGGCCGTGGGCGCGAGTTCGACGTTGTACTCACCCGGCGTCAGGCCGGTGATCGTGACGAAGCCGTTCTTTGCGGTGACACCAGCCGAGGCATCGCGCACCGGAGCGCCGTTGCGCATCTCCAGCACGCTGATGTCGCCGGGCGCGGGCTCCGTATTGCCGCGCCATGCGAGTTGCACCGGCTCACCGGATTTCACATTCACCGCGGCCGGCAGCGAGGCCCATGTCCGCGGCACGGTGAAGTGTCGTTCCACTCCGGTGGCGCTGCGGGCGGTAATGGTGGCCACGCCGTCCAGTTTACCCAGTCCGATGAAGCCAGTGGCGTCCGTCTTAAACGTTTGTGTGATCGTATTCGTAAAGTCAGCGCGGGTGAAGGTGACGACGACCTCGCGCTCCACGCGCGGTTCACCGGTGCGGCCACGCTCTTCCAGTGTGAACTGCCCGTCGGCATTCGTGAGATAGAGGTCGCTCGTCTGCTCCGTGAGCGAGATGCCATTCACTTTGAGCGAATCGCTGGCGTTCAGTTTCACAGGCTGACCGCTGACGAGGCTCTTCACTTCGGCTTCCAGCGAAAAGTTGAGTGAGGCGAGTCGATTGGGCACGGCAAACTCTACGATGCTCTCCGCGTCGTCGGCGATCTGCGGGCCGATGGGTTTCCCGTCAGCGTCCTTCTGGCCAAACTCATATACCGCGCTGGAAGGCACGCCGTCCAGCGTCTGCGAATTCACGGTGAGGCGCACTTTCTCCAGCGTATTGATGCCGGTCGGCAAGCCATTCACGAGCAGAGCAGGGCGAATGGCGACCTTTGCCGTCTCCCCGGGCAGCAGGGATTCGCGGGCCACATGGAAGCCGACTTTCAGTTCATACTTTTCTCCCGCGAGGTTGATCTTCTCCAGCGTCGTAAAGCCGGAGCCGTCGCCGAGGATTACATTCTGTTCGCCCGGCTGCGTGCTGAAGGGAATCACGAGGCCGCCGCCCTCGATGGGATCAAAGCGCCGCGAGCCGAGTTGGGCGTAGGGTTTCTCCAGAGGCTGCATGTTTTCGTCGAATACATTGATCAGCGTGCCGGCGCTGGTATTCGTCACGAGATGGCGCAGGCCGCCTTTGCGAATGAGCGCGCGGCTGCTCTTCCCGCCGCCGATGAATTCGATGATCCACACGCCGCGTTTTCCTTTGAGTTCCGGGAATGCGAACGTGCGCTTCTGCCGCAGCAGCGGCGCGTCGTTGTAGTCGTGGGACTGCTCGCCGTTGGAAGTGAGACCGTCGAGATTCAGGTCCGTGTTCACCTGCGCGCCGGTGGTGCGGTGAACGTTCTCCGTGTTGATCTCATAGACCTTCACCAGGAGCTTCGGCACGTTTTTCACATGGAGATCCAGCGAGACTTCATCTGCAGGCGCGAACTCCTGTTTGGCGGCGGTGTCGAAGTCGAGGTCCTCGCGGTCTTTTAAGGACTGAAAGGACTCGGGGGACAGAAGGGACGTCCACTTGGCGGCATCCGGCGCGCCGGCGAGGAGCTTGGCCTCGGCGTGGACGGCGTTGAGCCATTCGGCGGTGAAGTAGGGCGCGTACTTCTCCGCCGTGTCGGCTTTGGCCAGCAAGCGCAGGAGAAAACGGCGAAAGAGCGGGTCTTCGTTGCCGATCGGCGCGCAGCCGGAGAGCGGCTCGTAGTTCGCATTGAGGTCCACATGCTGCATCTTCTCATCCGACTTCCGCCATGCGCGCGGGAGCTGGATGTAGGCCATAAACCGCTCTTCGTTGATCAAGCCCTGCGCTTCATCGTGGACGAGGCGGTGGTAAAGGACGTGCGCTTTGAGCGAGTTGAACGAGGGGGCCAGCCTGGCGGTGAACGCCTGGAGCCTGTCCAACCACGCCTCGCGCACCGCCGCGCTGCGCACAGCGTCCTCACCGAACGCAGGCCGCAGCTTGCCGGCCCACGCGGTGACAAAATTCGAGTTCAGCAGCAGCGCCGGACGGAGTTTCAGAAGCTCCTCCAATTGCGACAGCGTCAGTTTTCCATGAATGGAGAACTCGCCGAAGCCTTTCGACCCTTTTGTGCCGAGATCATCGTGGATGATCTTTACGAGGTTCGGAAAGTCCGGGCGGTGAATGCGGTTCAGTAAATCCCGGCGGCGGGCCACTGTGAGTTCCACTTTGCCATTTCGCAGCACGCTGACGATGCCCTGCGGTGTCAGTTGCTGGAATGCATCCTGTCCATTGAGCGCGCCAGACAAAAATGCATCCCACGAAATGGTCGCCGGATCCAGCTTGGTCGCGAGGTCCGGACGCGCATCGGGCGTGATGCGCGTGTGGTTGTAGCCAATGCCGAGCTTGTTTCGCAGATACTCCAGGCTGGCGGCGGGGTCTGCGCTATAATTGATCAGCGCCTGCCGGTGATTGATTTCGTTGCGTCTGGCATTTTCATCCTGGAAGCGGGCTGACCATTCCTTGAGCAGCGCTGCGAGCTCCCCATTTTTCCCCTGATTCTGGAGATGCAGGGCGTGATAGTAATAGTGGTCGTCTGTGCCGGGGATGAGTTCCTTGAGGACAGCATCGCGATCAGCGGCGAGGGAGAATTTTTCGAGAAAGCTGGTTTCCTGCGCGGAGGCGGTGGCAAGCAGAGCAGCGAGGAGGCTGGGGAGAGTGAGGCGGAGTTTCATGGGAGCGAGTGGGTGGATTCTGAAAATTAAGGCAGGTGGTACGGTCGCGACACTACATCCCCGCTCCCGACTGTCCTTTACTCAGGTGTAAAGAATATGTCATGACGGGCCAGGCTCCTTGCGGGCCCGGCTGACGCGGAAATGGCGGTTCGCACTCGGTCCAAACCGCTGGTAAATCGCCTGGCGCACCTTCGGGCACGGGATATTCTCCGTTCACTTTTTCCCGACCTCGTCCCCCATGACCCCGCTGTTCCGCAAGTTTCTTGGCATGCACTGGATTATCTTCGCCATCATGGCGCTGCTCCTGACTGCGGGCGTGTACGCCATTTTTGCCGCTGTGCATTTTCGTGACGGGGATCAGGCTGAACTGGCCCATAAGTGGCGGGAGCAGATCAATTGGATACTCATAGGGAGCGTCGCCTACTTTTCGGCCGCGCTCGTGGACTACAAGTGGGTGAAATGGGGGGCGCTGATCATGTACATTGTGAGCATCGCCATGGTGGTGGCGGTGTTCGCGGTCGGGATTGAGGTGAACAAGCAGAAGATCGGTCTGCGCCTGCCGGGCATCGGAGTATTTCAGCCTGCACAGATGGCGATCGC
>JANOZA010000537.1:0-5727 GCA_031429155.1 Verrucomicrobiota bacterium
AGGTGCCGGCGTTGACGCGGGTGACGGCGTTGACGGGGCCGGGGGCGTTGTTGTGGTCCACGCGGACGCCGCCGCCGGTGATGTCGAGCACCTGAGTGTTGGCCACGCCCGGGTTGCCGAATTGCCCGGTGGCGGTGCCGCCGAGGGCCATGAGGCTGGTGCCGGCTTTGATGATGCCGCCCGACGGGATGGTGCCGATGCCGGCATTGAAGACGAGGCCGAACGGGGAACTGCCGCCGACGCTGATGGTGGAGGTGGTGCCGGAGGAGGGCACGAAGTTCACCAGCGGGATGACGTTACTGACGGCGGCGGGCTGGGTGATGTTGTCGCTGGTGACGACGAGCGGGGCCGGATCTGTAAGCGTGAGCGACGCCATATTGGTGCTGCTGCCGCCGAGGCTGGACTGGGCGTTGCCACCGATGTTGTTGAGGATGACCTTGGCGAGGGTGTCGGTGCCGCCGGCGATGGGGAAGGTCCAGTTCATGGTACCGCTGCCGTTGATGGTGACGGTGGCTCCGGCGGGAAGCTGGCCACCGCGCTGGGCGGTGACGGTGCCGCCGGCGATGAAGACGTTGCCGTTCACGGCCTGGCCGCCATTGAGGTTGTTCAACTGGACGGTGCCGCCGTTGACGTAGAGGTTGCCGGTGCTGGTGTTGTCGCCGTTGAGGAGGAGCGTGCCGCCGCCGGATTTGACGACATGAACCGCGCCGCCGGCATTGTTCACGATGGCGGACTGGACGTTGAGGGCCGCGCCGCCGGCGAAGAAGAGTTCGCTGCCGCCGGAGGTGATGGAACCGCCGTCTATGTTCGAGGCCGTGGTGGTGAGCACACCGCCGGAGCCAATGGTGAGCAGGCCGCCGAGAGAGACGGTGGCCCCGCCCTGGAAGCGCAGGGAGTTGATGGTCTTGGCTCCGGTGGTGTAGTCCACGGACTGATTGGCTCCGCTGAAGGCGTTGATGTTGATGTTATCCGTGGCGGTGCCGGCCCAGAGGGCGTTGCCGCTGTATTTGGCGGTGCCGTTCTGGTTCTGGCCGAATATCTGGACGCCGTTGGTGGCGTCGTAGGTGAGCCAGTTGCTGCCGTCGGTGGCCCAGCCGCCGAGGATGCCGTTGGTGAGCGCGGGAGCCACGCCGTTGACATTGTTGAGGAAGATACGCGGATTCGTGGCGGTGCTGCCGGCAAAGCCGAGGATGCCGCCGCCGGTGGTATTGGAAGCGCCGGCAGTGGTGGCCGCGGCGGTGAAGGTGGCCCCCTGGCTGCGCACGAGGTCGGTGACGGTGAGTTCCGCCGTGGTGCTCTGGCCGGCGCCGATGGTGAAGGCGTTGTTGCCCACCAGGAGATTGGCGGAGCCGATGGTCTCGGCGGAGGCCTGACGTCCGCCGATGTATTGGAAGAGACCACCGCGCATGTTGACGGGGATGGCGTCGCCGAGGCGGTTGTTGAGCTGGACGAGGCCGGTGTTCGTGAGTTCGAAGTTGGCGTGGTTGATCTCCACGCTGGAGGTGTTGAGCAGGGCGGCGTTGTCGCGCAGGCTGATGGTGCCGGCGCGGGTGATGGTGGCACCCGTGTAGGTGTGGCTGCCGGTGAGGATGAGGTCGCCCACGCCGTTGGAACCGGCGTGGTTTAGCGTGATGGCACGTCCGATGTGGCCGCCGAACTGGCTGCCGCCGTGTTGTGTCAGAACGGCGGGCAGGGTGCTGGTGATAGTGCCGCCTTCGCCAGCCATCTCGCCGTTGGAATTCCCCCAGATGACGTCGTTGCTGAAGAGGCCGCCGATGATCTGGCTGCGTCCGCCGAGATCGAGCGTGCCGCCATTGTTCACGTTCATCCGCTGGCCGCTGAAGAAGAAGCTGGCCGCGCCGGGGAGGTTGACGAAGAGCGGATTGTCCCCGGTGCCGGTGATGGCAACCTTGCCGCCGTTGATGACGTGGCCCTGCGCGCCGGAGGTCAGGCTGGCAAGGGCATTCGCGCCGAGGGTGAGGGTGCCGGCTCCATTCTTGGCGAGGCCGTTGGCTCCGACGATGCGGGCATCGAGGCTGAGATCGCCGTGAGTCCAGAAGTAGTGGGTCGCCTGCTGTCCGAAGTTGCCATAGACGGGCGCGGTGATGCTGCTGGCGGTGCCGGTCTGGACGAGGAGGCCGCCGGTGTTGACATTGAAGCGCGAGGGATTGCTCGTGAGCGGAATGGTGCTGTCCACGGTGACGGCGGCGCCGGAGAGTTCCAGCGTCTGCATCGTGGTGAGGCCGCCGCCAACGCTGTGGGCCCCAGTCAGTGAGGTGTTGCGGGCAAAAGCCGCGTCGGCCCAGACGGAGCCGGCCTGCTCGCTGGCGGCGAGCATCCGGTAGCCGCTGGTAAAGGTGTCGCTGGTGACAAAGCGGGTGCCGGCGCCGGTGAGGCTGGTGCTGCCAAGGATGTCGCCGCGCACGGGCGCGACCCATGAGCCGATGGAGCCGGTGATGAGACCGCCGCCATTGACCACACCGCCGAGGCCGTTGGGGTTGACGCTGCTGTTGCCGGTGGTGCTCCAGAGGTTGGTGTTGGCACTGGCGCGGATGATGCCGTTGGAGGCAGGCGCGGCGGTGACGGAGCCGTCAATGGCCGTGGTGCCCGGCGTGCCGGCCATGCCTGAGCCGCGGAAAACGGCAGTCTGCCCGCCGGTGATGAAGCTGTTGGCGACCTGGGTGAAGGTGAGGTTCGTCTGCGCGGAACCATTGGGATCCACAGAGATGATGCCGTGCCCGGCAATCTGGAAGGCGCTCACGCCGCCAGCCGTGTTACCGATCCGCATGATGCCGGCGTTTTCCACCACGGCGGTGCTGCCGTTGCCTTTGAGCAGGAGTTCGCCGCCCCATGCGAGGACGTCTTTGCCGTTGAGGCGGTTGTCGAGGGCGTTGCCCGCGCCGGAGTTGTCGAGAATGAGCCGGCCGCCGGTGAGGTAGGACTGGTTCCAGTTGCTCTTCCCGGTGGGGCCGGAAAGGACGAGGTCGCCGGCCTGTACCGCCAGTGTGCCGGTGGAGGTGTTGTTGCCGGTCAGTGTGAGAATGCCGGCCCCGATCTTGGAAAGGCTGGGCTGCTGGGTGCCGGAACTGGAGAAGACGCCGCCGAAGGCGCTGTTCCCGCCGCCGTGGCCCACGGCGAGCGTGCCGAGGGCGTTGGCCTGGTTGGCAAGCACGGTCCCGTTGCCGGTGAGTGCGGAGATGACTTCCGGCTGGGAAACGCCGAGCAGAAGCGAGGAGCCGGTGGGAATGAGGTCCGTGCCGGCGGGGAAGGCGGACGAGGCGACCGCGAGGTTGATGGGCTTGTTGTCGGGCCACACGTTCACGCCGGCCAGGCGGAGCTGCGCGCCGTCAAGGATGTTGACGGTGCCTTCAATGATATTGCCGTTGCTGGCATTGAGCGCGACCGCGCCGGCATTGCCACCGCCCGCCGTGCCGAGCGTGCCGTTGCCCACTTTCGTCTGGCCGGCCAGCGGGGCCGCGGAGCCGATGGTCAGCGTGTTGCCGGCCGGAACGTTGATGTCATCATCAAGGGTGAAGACGGTATTGGAGGTGCCGGCAATGGTGGCGCCGGAGGCCCCGACGATGATTTGCCCGCTGACGCTGCCGCGCGTCACGCTGCGGCTGGCGGAGTCGTTGGTGAGCGCGCCGCCATTGAGGGTGAGATCCTGCGGGGTGTTGAGCGGGGCGTAAGGATTGCTGCCGAAATGATTGTCCCGCGCCTGAGTGAAGTCCACCTGCGACGTGAGCTGGCGGTTGCCGTTGAAGATTTCAAACGTGGCGTTCTGGCCGACGCGGCTGTTGAGCCAGAAAATGTTGTCCGCCTGAATGCGGGCGATGGCTCCCGTGTCCATGGTGATGCGTCCGCCATTGGCTCCGATGAGGGCATTCTGCGCGGCGAGATCGAGGATGGCCCCGCTCCGCAGGGTGATCGCCGCGCCAGAGCCGAAGCCGCTTACTTCGTTGCTCAACAGGCGTCCACCGCCGTCCACGACTACGGGGGCATTGAGCGGCCCGGGGGAATTGTCGTCCGGGGACCAGGCGCTGGTGCCGCTGCCGAAATCCAGCGTCGCGCCGGCCTGGACATGCACGCCGGCGGCGATGTTCGCGCCCGAACCGAATTGATTTGGGCGCGCCGCGGTGAGGAAGGAATTGGGCGTAAGTTCCACCGAGACAGTAGGCGAGATCTGCATGAACTCGTCGTCGAAGAAGACGTCACCGATGAGGTTGGCGCTGATTGGGCTGGTGGTGGTGCTGACGATATTGACGCCGTTCGGGCTGCCAACGGTGCTGGCACCGAGCGTGAGTCGGGCGACACCACCGTCGCGGATGAGGCCCTGGAGGTAAAAGTCGCTGTTCGCGTAGATGGTGCCCGTCTGGAAAGTGCGGCTGGCGCGGTCGGTGGAGATTCCCTTCCAGGGAGTGCCCTGGCCGACGGTGACCCAACTGGCGGTGTTGTTGAAGGTGGCGTTGAGGCCGTAGTAGAGGTCCGCCGCGGTGGCCAGATCATTGGTGGCAAACTTGATGGTGTTATTCCCGATCCCGTTGGCCCCGGCGATAATATTCTGGTGGCTGATGATGGAGTCCGCGGGCAGTAGCGCCTGACCTCCCGCGCCTGGTGCTCCGGCCACACGGGTGATGCTGTTGAGGCCCTGAGTGGCATTCGAGGCGTTTGGCCCAATGAGTGAGTTGCCGCCGCCCACGAAGGTGATACGGTCGCCGGTGCCGTTGAAATTCGCCGTAGCGTTGTTGAGCACCAGTTCCCCCTGGTCCGAGACCGTGATCCCCTGCGTGCTGGAGGTCACCCCGGTATTGCCCGCGTTGAGGCGGGCGTTCTTTACGAACACCGGCCCCGTGCCGAGGGATCCCGTGCTATTGCCCTGCAGGGTGCCCCGCAGGACGTAGGTGCCGCCGGAATACGGCTTGGCCGATGCGCCTACCAGGGAGCCGATGTTCGGCCCAAGCGTGACCTGGCCATCCAGCGCCTTGACCACACTCACCGCCATGTCGTCCGCATTGCCGAAGGTGCCGTCTATGCCGGGGTTGTCCACCACGAGGGACTCGATGAGCATCGTGTTGGCGTTGTTGTTCAGGTAGAGCGTGCGGGCCACGTTGTTGGCCGCGCCGGAGACAAGGCCAGCGGTGAGGACACCCCGATCAGTCGTGGTGCCGATGTTTCGGGCATTGTTGTTGCCGTCGCTGAGAATCGCCCCGTTCTCAACAAAGAGCCGGTTTGCCGAGAATCCAGCGCCGGCGGCGGTGAAGGTGATGGCGCGTGTCGCTGCGCCGGTCATTTTGATCGCACCAACCGGGGTATTGGCTGCTGGCACCGCCGCATCCGCGGCCAGACTGGCAATGGTGCCGGTGGTCAAAGCAGCGCCATAGGCCGGGAAGCCGGTAGCTCCGTAGGCTCCGACGGAATTGTTCGCGCCCAGATAGGCTCCGAAGTCCCCCGTGCCGACGACGACATGGCCGCCGATCCAGCCGTCGGCCTGGCTAGTGAGGCGGATGCGGGCGTTGGCACCGGTGAGACCCAGGGTGCCGGTGCCGGCGACGAGACGGGCCACGGAGGCCCTGTTCGGATTGTCCGCAGTGAAAGCGAACGGATTGCCGAAGATCAGATCAGCACCGCCGGCGCTGGTCACGGTCACGTTGGACTGGCCAATCCCGAGCCGCGCCTGACTGAGTGTCTCGGTGGAGCCGGCGGCGATGCCGGTGAAGGCCACACTGC
>JANOZA010000538.1:0-3703 GCA_031429155.1 Verrucomicrobiota bacterium
TAAATCGTCAGGCAGTCCGGCTCCATCGCGAGCGCCTTCTGGATGCAGCGCTGCCAGTTCTCCTCCGTCTCCTCCACCATGCCGGCGATGAGGTCTATGTTGATCTGCGGAAAGCCGATGCTGCGCGCGTGGTTGTAGGATTTCTCAATCTCCGCTGAGCGGTGCGCCCGGCCATTGATCTCCAGAATGTGGTCGTCGAAATTCTCCACACCGAGGCTCAGCCGCGTGACGCCGATGGCGCGGATGGCGTCCAGTTTCTTCTCCGTCAGCGTGCCCGGCTCGGCCTCGAACGCGACTTCCTTCGCTTCGTCCCACGGGAACAACTCCTTCATCTTCCCCGTCAGCCGCTCCAGTTGCGGCACGCTCAGATACGAAGGCGTGCCGCCGCCGAAGTAGATGAACTGCGGCTTCCGCCCCGCGATGTAGGGTTTCACCGTCACGCGTTCCATCTCGGCAATACCGGCGTCGAGATACTTCTTTATGTCGTCCGCGTTCTTGTCGGTATATACCCGGAAGTAGCAGAAGTGGCAGCGCTTCCGGCAAAAGGGGATGTGGAAGTAGATTCCCATCGGGCGATCCGCGGGTGCCGGCTGCTCCAATTGCTCCAGCGCATCCTTGCAGGCCTCCTGCGTCCAGAACGAGAATGGCGGGTAGTTCGCCACAAAGTAATTGCCGGCCTCCGTCTGTTCGTTCGGCGGAACAGTGGCGGGCGGTGTGACAGGCGGGGAGGTGGTGGACATTATGATGGGGGCTTTGCCTAAACTGACAGGAGTGCGGTGTCTTTCAATGGCTGTGCGTGAAGCGCAGCGAAATCGCGGACTTGCCTGCCGCATTCCCAAACGAGAGGATTCTTTCTCATCCCAGGCATTTGCGGAGAGTGGCGATTGAAGGCTCTGGACGCCTGCACGAATCGCCTCTTCTGGAATTTAATCCGCTCTGTGCGCGGCTCTCCCATTTTCCCTATACATGAAATCTCCCACTACCGTTCCCGGACAGCGCTGGATCAGCGAAACTGAGCCTGAACTTGGCCTCGGCACCATCGTCGAGGCGGATGCTTTTATGGTCGTCATAGATTTCCCTGCCGCCGGGGAACGACGCCGTTATGCGAGGCAGTCGGCTCCGCTGCGGCGGGTGAAGTTTCAGCCGGGGGACCGGGTGCAGGGTGCGGAGGTGCTCTCCGTCTCCGTGCGCGACGGGCTGTACTATTATAATACGTCGGACGGTGAAGTGCCGGAGTCGGCGCTGCCGGGGGCGATGAGTTTCAGCAAGCCGGAGGACCGGCTTCGCGCCGGACGGGTGGATGAGGATGCGCTCTTCAAGCTGCGGCTGGAGGCGCTGCTGCGGCGGGCGAAGATGAGGCAGTCACCCGTGCGCGGATTTGCCGGGGCGCGCGTGGATCTGCTGGCGCACCAGATGTTCATCGCGTCGGAGGTTTCCTCACGACTCTCGCCGCGCGTGCTGCTGGCGGACGAGGTAGGGCTCGGCAAAACCATCGAGGCCGGACTCATTCTCCATCGCCTGCATCTGACGGGACGTGCGGCTCGCGTGCTCATCCTCGTGCCGGAGCCGCTGGTGCATCAGTGGTTCGTGGAACTGCTGAGGCGCTTCAATTTGCTCTTCAGCCTGTTCGACGAAGAGCGCTGCGAATCGCTGGATCGTGCCGAGGGGGCAATGAATCCGTTTTTGGACAGCCAGCTCGTGCTGTGCAGTGTGGACTGGATCGCTGGCCCGCCGGCGGAGGATAGCCGGAACCGGGGCGAGCAGGTCATCGCCGCAGGCTGGGACCTGCTCATCGTGGACGAAGCGCACCACCTTGAGTGGCATCCGGGTGCGCCGGGGGAGAAGTATCAGCTCGTGGAGAAACTCGCCGCCGTGACGCCGGGGGTGCTGCTGCTGACGGCCACTCCGCAGCAATTGGGACCGGAGGGGCACTTCGCCCGACTGCGGCTTCTCGATCCGGAGCGTTATCCGTCGCTGGAGCAGTTCCGCGCGGAGTCGGAGCACTACGGCGATGTCGCGCACGTCCTGCGCCGGCTGGAGTCCGGTGGAAAATTGAAGGCCGAAGACAGGTCATTGTTCGCCGCCAAATCCGAGCAACTGCGCCGCCTCGCCGACGCCGTCACCGGCGGTGACGACTCCGCCCGCGCTCCGCTGGCCGCCGCGCTGCTCGATGCGTTCGGCCCCGGCCGCGTGATGTTCCGCAATTCCCGCCGTGCGCTCGCCGGATTCCCCGAGCGCAAGGTCCATCTCACGCCCATCGAAGCCGGCACGGAAATCAAATGGCTCGCCGCTCTGCTGCGAAAGCTGGCGGGTGAAAAGGTTCTGCTCATTTGCCGATCGCGCCCGTTGGCGGAGGAACTGCACGCCGCTCTGCTCACGGAAATCCAGGTGGACGCCGGGCTTTTCCATGAGGGCCTCACTCTGCTCCAGCGCGACCGCAACGCGGCATGGTTTGCAGCGGATGACGGCGCGCGCATTCTGTTTTGCTCCGAGATTGGCAGCGAGGGCCGCAATTTTCAGTTCGCGCATCATCTCGTGCTTTACGATCTGCCGGAGAACCCGGAACTGCTTGAGCAGCGCATCGGTCGCCTCGACCGGATAGGCCAGACAGCGACCATTCACATCCACGTGCCGTATGAGGCCGGCACCTCTGGCGAAGTCCTCGCGCGGTGGTTTCACGAAGGGCTGGATGCTTTCCAGCACACGCTGCATGGCGCGGCGGAGATCGCGGCGGAAGTGAGCACGGAATTGCAGGCGGTTTTGTCAGGAGAATCGGACTTGTCCGCGCTCATCCAGCGCACCCGCACGCTCCGCGATGCTCTGGCCAAACGCCTCGCCAAAGGCTATGACTTGCTGCTCGAGAAAAACTCCTGCCGCCCCGATGTCGCCGCCGAGATCATCGCTCCCATCCGCGATGCCGATGCTGATCAGAAGTTCGAGGCCTTCGTGATCCGCCTGCTGGATCACTTCGGCATGGAAATCGAGGAGCACTCCGCCCGCAGCTACATCCTCCGGCCAGGCAATCTCCTCACCGATTCGCTCCCGGACATTCCCGAAGAGGGACTCAGCGTCACCTTTGACCGCACCCGGGCGCTGAGCCGCGAGGATCTTGCCTTTCTCACCGCCGATCATCCGCTCGTGCGCGGTGCGCTCGATCTCCTGCTCGGCGGGGAAAATGGAAATGCTTCGTTCGTCACCTGGCGCGCAGGCGGCAGCGAGGCGCTGCTGCTGGAGGCGCTCTTCATCGTCGAATGCATCGCGCCCGCGTCGCTCCATGCCGATCGTTTCCTCCCGGCCACAGTCGTGCGCGTCGTCGTGGATCACACCCTCGCCGATCTCTCCGCCGACCGCGCTCTGCTCAAGGCCCAGACTGAACCGGGTGAAGTCGAAGCCATCGCCGCCGCCGGACCGCTGCGAGACAAGTTTCTCCCAGCCATGCTGGAGAAAGCCCGCGCCATCGCCGCAGTCAAAGCCGTCACTCTCACGGCGAATGCCCGTGCTGCCGCCGTTGGTAAACTCAGCACGGAAATCACCCGCCTCACCGCTCTTGGTGAACTCAACGATCACATCCAGGCTGCCGAAATCGACGACCTCCGGTCGCACCAAACCGCCCTCACCGCCGCCATCGCCGGCGCCCAGATGCGTCTTGATGCCGTGAGGCTGGTGCGGCGCATCTGACAACCTGATTTCCGTTGCCAAGCCA
>JANOZA010000539.1:0-14673 GCA_031429155.1 Verrucomicrobiota bacterium
GGCGTTTTGGCGGGGTGGTTTTGGGGTTGGGGGGGGTTTTTTACGTATTCCGGTTCGGGGCCGGGGGGGGTGGTAGAGGGGCGGCATGAGGGGAGTTGGATAGCCGTTGGGGGCACGGGAGGCAAGAATTCATTGCGGCGGGTGGAGAAGCCGTTCCGTCGCGTAGCGGGGATGGCGGCGATACGACCGGCGGACCATGAAAAGCGCCGTTGTTCTCCAGAAGCTCCCGCACGTTCGGATTTGTAGAGTGGCTTCCCGGACGCTGGGAAGGTGGGTGCGGATTTACACGGTGGCTTCCCCGGTGGCGGGAAGGTGGGTGCGGATTTACACGGTGGCTTCCCCGGCGGCGGGAAGGTGGGTGCGGATTTACACGGTGGCTTCCCCGGTGGCGGGAAGGTGGGTGTGGATTTTCACGGTGGCTTCCCCGGCGGCGAGCAGGTGGGTGTGGATTTGCAGAGTGGCTTCCCGGACGCCGGGAAAGGCGGAACATTAAAATGCGGGGAGGATTTTTCTTGACGGGTGACGGGCGATTTTAATAATCGGGTCAATTTCCGCCCTCTGCCGTGCCTGCCTATTACAACACCACCGCCCGCTACGGGCTGGCGTACTATGCGTCTCCAAACCAAAACACCGCACCATCCCGCACTCCCATGATCCTGCTCCGCCGTTATTTGATCAAATTTCTGCGGAGGCAGGGGGGGCGCGAAGTCCCCTGAGCACCGGACACCGCTCTACGGCGGCAGGAAATCGCACACGACCATGCGGTGGTCGGAATAGACCGTGGTCACTGCGGCGGCGCGCACGGGGGTGATGCCGGCATTCACCCAAAGGTGATCAATGCGCAGCATGGGCGCGGTATTCGGATAGGTGTCCGGCCAGCCGCTCCCGGATTCGGCGAAGGCGTCGCGGAAGCCTGCGTCGCGGAGCAGATCAAAGACGGCATCGCCAGCAGGGGCATTGAAGTCGCCGCCGATGATCGCGGGGTGCTGCCGGCTCAGGAACTGGCGCACGCCGAGGAGCCGCGAGAGTTCGGCGCGGCGGGACTGCCGGTTATAGTAATGGCTGAGCCAGGCCTCTTTCCTCCACAGCTTCACGGTCGTCTCGGCTCCCTTGAGGTGGACGCAGGCGACTTCGATGAACTTGCCGGGAGCAAACTCCACGGTGCCGAGCACGGAGGTCGGCTGCCACCCGGTGACCGGCTCATGGATGCGGCCGCGCGCGATGATGCCGCACTGACTGCCGCCCACCCATCGGTCCTGACTCTGACCGTAGAGTCGCTGGGCGAGCTTTTGCAGTTCGAGTGGAGCCGGCGCCTCCTGGAGAAACACGATATCCGGCTGCCAGGGCTCCACGTCCTTGAGCGCATTTGGATTCCAGTTACCCCCCCGGCAATTGAGCGTAACGATGCGCAGCGGCTTCGTGCCGTTCACCGGTGCAGGCTCGCCCGGCTGAGGTTTCTCCGCCGTCAGCCGCAGCAGTGGGCGCGTTTCATCTGAACCCACAAGCACCGTTCCCGCCCACAGCAGAAAGACGGCTCCTGGCAACCGCTTGCGCCCGATGAGCCATGCCACGCCAGCCATTCCCGCTCCTGCGAGAGCCCACGACCAAAATGGAAAGACGGTGATCGCCGCGACCTTGTCCCACCGGCGCAGATAGAAGGCACAAACCAGAAAATGCAGCCCGAGCGCGCTCCATGTGAAGCCGGTGGTGAGGAGAATACGGAAGACGGAAGCCATGCGGTGAGGAGCACGACCGTGCCCTGCCATAGACCGCCGCGCAAGGAGGGCCGTTCAATCACCGTCGGAGACAAAGACAGAATATTTCAGAGAATCATTGACCTCTGCCGCCCGGAATCAGTAAAAGCACATCGCCCCCTTTTCCGGCCCCTTATCTCACCCCTCCATGCACCCCTCCCGCCCCCTCCTTCGTGTCCCCGCCCTCCTCGCTGTCCTGACTGCCGCCACTCCCGCCCGGGCCGCCCTCCAGGGCTGGTGGAAATTTGACGAAGCCAGCGGCACCGTCGCGGCAGATACTTCCGGTCAGACGCCGGCCAACGGCACGCTCACAGGCGGTGCGACGTTTCAGCCTGCGGCGGGAAAGTTTGGTGGGGCTGTTTACCTGAATGGAACCAGCGGCTTTGTGGATGCGGGAGACATCGCGCGATTCGAATTCGCCGCTACGCAATCATTCACCGTCGCCTGCTGGTTCAAAAGCGACGGCGATGAAACCGTCGCAGAGTATCAGACGAACAACGGACTCGTCTCCAAAGGCTATGGACGAAATGTAGGAAACACTTACGACCCCGCGGGATACTACCAGCTCCAGTTCAATGGCGCCGCTGGAAACACGAACACCTACTTCCAGTTCGACTCCCGCCAGTCTTCCGCCGCGACTACCGCCTTCCGGTTTCCCACTGCCTTTCCCGCCGGGAGTCAGGATGTGGTGAACAACAACTGGCATCACTTTGTTGCGGTGCTCGACCGGGGAGGAGTCACGCCGCAGTGTCGCCTTTATTTGAACAACGTGCAGTATGCCTCAAGGGATTTTACCGCCGTTGCCGGCGGCGGTACGTGGCCGATGGGCGTCAACACTTCCACCCTCATCTTCGGCGATCACCTCGACCGCTACACAAAGGGCTGGATGGATGACATCGGCATCTGGAACGAAGCCCTCCCCGCGGGCCAAATCTCTGCCATCTTCACCGGCGGCATCAGCAGCATTGCAGGGTTCGACACCGACAACGACACGCTGCCGGACGTGTGGGAGAATGCGAACTTCAACAATCTCGATCAGGTGGCCACCGGCGATCCCGACAGCGACAACCTCACCAACTACGGCGAGTTTATCGCCGGCACCAATCCCAACCTTCCCGACACTGACGGCGACGGGCTCAACGACGGCGCGGAGGTAAACACCCACACGACGAACCCGCTGGTCGCAGACACGGACGGCGACACCCTCAGCGACGGTGCGGAAGTGAACACGCACGGCACCAATCCCAAACTCGCCGACACCGACGGCGACAACTGGACGGACGGTCAGGAAGTTACCGCCGGCACGAATCCGCTAAGCGCTGCCAGCTTCCCGCCGCCGGCGCCGGCAAACTTGCATCTCAATGAATTCGTTTCTGAAAATCTGCCTCGCCCCAATGACCCCGCAGCGCCCGCGGACGTGAACGGCGAATACCCGGACTGGCTGGAGATCAAAAACAACGAAGCCGGGACTGTGAGCCTCAACGGCTGGCAGTTGTCCGACGATCCGCAGAACCTGGCGAAGTGGAGATTCGCCAACACCACCATTCCGGCGGGCGGCTATCTAACCGTGTTCGCATCGGGCCGTGATCGCGCCATCACCGGCGTGCAGCCGCACACCAGCTTCAAACTCAGTTCCACCGGCACGCTCATTCTCAGCCGGCCCGATGGTCTGGGCGGCAATATTACTGTCAGTCAGATCGGCACGGCGGCGTTGCCCTATCCTTCGCAGCGGCAGACGTTTTCCTATGGCCGCACCGACAACACCTCCGCCGGGGCGCTCACTTATTTCAGCGCGCCGACACCCGGCGCGGCGAACAGCGCGGCCAGCGCCGTCACGGGTTTTGTTGCGGATACGCAGTTCGACATCCGTCGCGGGATCTACTCTGCGCCGTTCACCGTCACGATCACCAGCAGCACCCCTGGCGCGACGATTGCATGGACCACCAACGGCAGCACGCCGACGGCCTCAAACGGCACGCAGGTGAACTCCACCGCTCCCGCGACGCCGTCCGCCACCGTCAATATCACCGGCACCACCCTGCTGCGCGCCAGGGCTTGGAAGACCGGCATGGGTTCCTCCAATGTGGACACCCAGAGCTACATCTTTCCGGCAGGAGTGATGACGCAGAACGCCCCGGTTCCCTCCATGAACCTGCTGCCCGCAGACTCTCTCGCATGGGGTGCCACCGGTGCCGACCTCTCAAACATCTCCGCCTTCCCCGGCCTCACTTTTTGGGGCGTGAATCAAAACATCGCCACCGATCCCGTCGCGGATAACCAGTTCCTCCAAGCTGACCTCCTGCGCATTCCCACACTCTCGCTCGTCGGCGACTGGAAACATCTCTTCGGCCCGAACACCGCCGGGCAAACTGACGGTGGCATCTATCCGCCCGCCACCGGCATCATCAATGAACGCGTGGACCGCATCGCGTCGCTGGAGTTCATCAACCCTGACGCCAGCCTCACGCAGCCGAATCTCACCGCCGGTTTCCAGACCGACGGCAACATTCACGTCTTCGGCGGCACCAGCCAGAACCGCTGGAAGTCCTACAAGCTGTCCCTGCGCTTCCAGTGCAATAAAGACGTGAACTACCGGGTCTATGGCGACGACGCGACGAATCAGTTCAGCAACTTCACGCTCGATGCCACGATGAACACGACGTGGATGCACCCGACCGACGCCAACCAGCGCAACCGCGGCGCGTTCGTGCGCGACTTTGTTATGGCCGATCTGCAAAACCGCATGGGCCGGCGCGGATTCCACAGCCGGCCGGCGCACCTTTATCTCAACGGTCTCTACTGGGGCATCTACTGGATGCACGAAAAGCCCGACCATCATTTCAACTCCGCGTACTACGGCGGCGAGTCCGACGACTACGATGCCTTCAAGCACTCGACCCATCCCGGCTTCACCGAGAGCGATCCTCACGTGAACACGCTGCCGCAGAATCCCGCGCTGCCCGTCGCCGTGCCCACCGCCGGAAATCCCGCCGGCAATTCCACCTGCGTCACCAACTTCGAAACGCTGCTCGATCTCCTCGGCACCGGCAATGTCGGCACCAATCCCGTCGTGCCCGACTTGTCAGTGCAGGCCAACTACGACGCCGTCGCCGCTCTGCTCGATATTGACGCCTTCATTGACTACATGCTGCTCAACTTCGTGGCCGGGAATCAGGACTGGGCGGACAAGAATCTCTACGCCTCCCGCAGCCGGGCCCCTGGCGGCAAGTGGCGATTCTTCAGTTGGGATGCCGAGCATGTCTTCCGCACCGGCGCGGAGAATTACATCACCGGCGGCGGCAATGAGGCCAATCCACTGCGCAACGGCAACCCCAAGCAGATGCACAACCGCCTGCGCACCTCGCCGGAATACCGGCTCAGGTTCGCCGACCAAATCCGCCGCCACATGTTCAATGGCGGCGCACTCACCGTGCCCGGCATGACCGGTGCCTTCAACGACCGGCTCGATGAAATCAGCGACGCCATCCGCGCCGAGTCCGCCCGCTGGGGCCACATTCGCGCCTCCGTGCGGACAGCACCCTTCGTCAATGTGCCCTTCAAGAAGAGCGACTGGCTGACAGAGCGGACCCGCCTCACCACACTGGAAACCGGCGGCGTATCACTCATTCAAAACCGCTGGAACCTCTACATGACCGGTGCCTCCAGCCAGTTCCGGCTCGCAGCGAACGGCCCGCTCTATCCGGCGACGGAAGCGCCGGACTACTCGCAGCACGGCGGCTCGGTGGCCGCGAACTACAGCCTCACCATCACCAATCCCAACGCCTCCGGCACTGTCCATTATACCACCGACGGCAGCGATCCGCGCGTGCCGTGGACCAGCGTGCTGTCCGGCACCGCGCAGACCTACAGTGAGCCGGTCACGCTGCTCTCCTCCGGCACGGTGAAGTCACGTGTGCTCCTCGGCAGCACATGGTCGGCCCTGACAGAAGCCTACTTCAGCGTGGACACCGTGCCCGCCAGCGCCGCGAATCTCGTCATCAGCGAATTTAACTACAACCCCGGCAACGCCACCGCGCCGGAAATCTCTGCGGGCTTCGCCGACGCCAACGACTTCGAGTTCGTCGAAATCCTCAACATCAGCAACAACACCGTGGACCTGCGCGGCTGCACGTTCACCGCCGGCATCAGCTTCAACTTCAACAACGGGAGCATCCTCGAACTCGCTCCCGGAGGACGCGCGCTCATCGTGGAGAACGCCGCCGCCTTTGCCTTCCGCCATGGTCCCGGGCATCCGGTCGCCGGCACTTTCGAACTCAACACCGGCCTCTCCAACGGCGGCGAAACCCTCACCCTCACCAGTGCCGCCGCCGCGGTCATCAGGAGCTTCTCCTACAACGACAAAAACCCCTGGCCCACCGCCGCCGACGGCACCGGCTGGTCGCTCGTCCTCATCAAGCCGCAAACGAATCCGAACCACAGCATCGCCCAAAACTGGCGGCCCTCCTCCCTCAGCGGCGGCAATCCCGGCACCGGCGACACCACCAGCTACGCTGCATGGAAGTCCGCCAACGGCATCACTGATGACTACGCCGACGACGACAAGGACGGCACTCCCAACGGCGAGGAATACTTCTACAAGACCAACCCCGCCTCCGCCACCAGCCGCCCCTCCTTTACCGGCAGCGTGCAGACGCTCAGCGTAGATCCCGGCCCCGGCCTCCCGCCCGTTCCCGGCGATTACCTCACCCTCACCTTCGACCGCGACCCTGCCGCCGAGGACGTCACTTACCTTCCCCAAATCAGCACCGACCTGGCCAACTGGTCCAACAGCATGGCCGACCTCCTGCGCGTCAGCGTCACGCCGAATCCCGACGGCACCCAAACCGAACTCTGGCGTTCCACAGTGCCCTTCCCCGGCGACCAGCGCCGCTACGGCCGCGTCCGGATCACCGTGCCGTGATCGGCATATTCGCCCGGCCGCCACTTCCGGCAGCTCACTTGATCCTGCGGACTTCGATGGCGGAATAGATCACGGCATTGTCCTCCGGGGTGACGCGTGAGCAGTAGCCGACGCGGCCATTCGGAGTCGCCCGGTAGTGGAGTCCGGTGCGTTCATCGCCTGCCAGAGGGAGATCCTGACAGACAAATCCTCCGGCCACCTTCCATGTCAGCCGGTCGTTCTGGAGCTGGAGTGTCCACGGCACGGGTTTGCCGAAGTCCGTGGTGATGACCTTTTCGAGCATGCCGGTGCGGTAGTAGGCTTTGTTGAGACGGGCGCGGAATTCCTTCCCGATGCGAATGAGTTCGGCAGTCATCCACCGGCCCGGTCCGCCATCAGTGGAGCGGTGCACGAACGCAATGCCGGCACAAAACGCAGTGCTTTTCGGATTTGTGGCGTGAACGGTGCCGCGAGCTTCAAATGACGGGCCGATCCGGACCCGGCTGATCATGAGGGCGCGGTTGCCGTCGCCGGTGACAGAGGCGCCGCCGCCTGCTGTCCTGGTCAATGGACCGTCGAGCCACATCCAGTCGGTGAGGGCCGCATCGGCGGGGAGTTGCACCCATTCGCCGGCGGCGAGACGTTTTTCCATTTCCATGATCCGGCGCTGACGGTCAACGATCACACTGGCTTCAGGCGGCAAGCCGGTGAGTTTGTCGAGCAGGGCCGTAGCAGCCGGGTAGTCAGATTTCACCTGAGCCGCGAGCGCCTCCTGCCAGGGTTTGATCTGACCGGTCTTTTCAATGGCCGCCTCGCCGCGGAGCATGAGTTCATCGCCCATGTAGGCCGCGAGGCGCCACCGGATGGACCACGGCATTGGCCGGGCGCCGGTTTCGGCGAGAGCGGCGCGGGTTTCATCCAGCCGACCGGAGAGCCAGCCGGTGAGGGCGCGCCACCATGCCCAGTGGGTGCGTTCGGCTGGCAGGGCGCGGGCGTAGCCATCGCACATCGCGAGCAGGGCGGCAGAGACGGTCGGGTCGCGATAGAGATTCCGGCTGGCCTCATAGCTGTCCAGTTCCTGCCGGACGGCGTCGAGCCCGGTGATGATAAAAGCGGGTGCGTCGCTGTCGAATCGCCCGCAATCCACGGCGGCGAGCGCGATGGCGCGCATGGTGGCGACGCTGCCGCCCCAGCGCGGACGGGCGGCCCAGCTCAGCGCCCGCCATGCGGGAACGTAATCAATGCGGGCAGCCACCGCGCGGTCGAACCACACCCGCTCGGGTTCTTTGGCGTGACCACCCATGGCCACGGCAATCATGCGGGCAGCGGCGTAAGGCTGCTTTGGCTCCAGCTTCCAGGCTTTTGCCAGATGGGTTTCGGCGGCTTCGAGATGTTCGGCGAATTTGATCCAACCCTCTTCGGTGACATTGTCGGCCCAGTCATCGCCGCGACCCTCCCAGCCCAGCTCCACTTCCCAAAACCCCGCCAGCGTTTCCTCCGCCCACTCCGGGAACTTTGCCGGCTGGAAGAGCGGCGCGAGCACATCCTTGCGCTTCCGGCAGAGTTCACCCGGAAAGGCAGTCCGCAGGGTGGAAACATAAAACGGCGCGTCCGCCGCCGTCCAGGTGCTTGCTTCCTTGAGACTTTCGCCAAGGTATTCACCCGCCTTGAGCACCGCCTCGTCCTGTTCCTCCGCCCACGCTGCGCGGGAGAGCCGGGACTTTTGGAAATAGAGCAACATGCCCAGCACCCGGCTGCAGTCGCTTTTGCGGAATGACTCACGGGCTTTGGCTGCAAGGGTGCGCGCCTCCCGCTGATCTTCGATGCTGGCGGCATGGATCGTTTCCACCGCGAGCCACAAAATCACCGGATCGTCCGCACCGCCGGCCACCAGTTTGCGGGCCCGGACGGCGAGAGCAGCGGAAGAATCCTGCACGAACTGCTGGCGGTATTCCGCACCCAGGGCCGCATCGGAGAAGGCCGCCGCTTCCGCAGCCCATGGCTTCGCAGCGATCCTTGTCTTCATGGGCACCAGCAGAACGCGACTGAGCCACGCACGTTTCGCAGCGAGATACTGGCGTTCCGTGGCAGTGCCGGCGGCAGGCTTCACAGGCGCAAAATTCGCAGCGGCCAGTTCTTTGGCGATAGCCTGCCGCATCGCGGTCGGCAACACATCCTGTCCATGCAGGGCTACTGTTGGCATCATGAAGACAAGGCAGAGAATCCGAATCATGGAGTTCATGAGCACCATCAGACTCTGGATCGGCAGTCCGGCAATCCTTCCGTGTACCAAAAACAAAAGCGGGGACGCCCGCTGGGGCATCCCCGCCTGGAAAATCGGAAGCCTTGTTCTACCGGCTACTCGTCGCGCTCGCGCATTTGCTCCAGGAATGCCTCCAAGAGCCGGCGGTCCTTTTTCTCCGGACGACCGGCATCGAAGTGAACGGTGTTGAGGCGGCGTTCCTCACGGCGACGGGCGGCGGCGGCAATCTCGGCGGCGGGGGTGAGGTCTGCCATGCTCTCCGGCACGAGTTTCGCGCCCACGCGCTGACCGATGGGCTGAAGGACGCGGACGATGCGGGTGATGTCCTCCTGCTGCACCTCTATAATATCGCCGGGCTTGATGAGGCGCGAGGCTTTGGCCTCCTGGCCTGCAATGCGGACGCGCTGGAGCCGGCAGGCGTCGGTGGCCTGCTGGCGGGACTTGCAGAGGCGCACCGCCCAGAGCCACTTGTCGAGGCGCATGGTGCCGGAGGGTGAGGGATCGGACATGGCGAGGGTGTGAGCAGGGATCGGCAGGGAAACAAGTGAGCAGTCCCGGGCGCGTTCACGCGGGGGGATTTTTGATTGCCAGCGCCGCAGGTCGCCGTTCCTGTCGCGCAACTTTCTCCACCAATATGACTCCGCGCCTTACTCCCACTCAGTGGCTCATCATCATCATCGCCTCCATCGGGTTCCTTTTCGACACCTACGAACTGCTGATGACGCCACTGGTCGCCGCACCGGCGATCGCGGAACTGCTCAAGGTCCCCATGAACAACCCGCTGGTGACGGATTGGGTGGGTCGGCTGCTGTGGATCTCGGCGCTGTGCGGCGGGGTGTTCGGTCTGCTCGGCGGCTGGCTGGTGGATAAGTTCGGACGCAAGACGATCATGGCGGCCAGCATCTTCGTCTATTCGCTGTCGCCGTTCTGCGCGGCGTTTGCGACGTCGCTGCCGGTGTTCGTGTTTTTCCGCAGCACGACGTTCATCGGGGTCTGTGTGGAGTTTGTCGCGGCGATCACGTGGCTGTCGGAAGTGTTTGAGCACCCGGGGCAGCGCCGGAAGTGGCTGGGCATCACCCAGGCGTTCGCATCGGTCGGCGGCGTGGCCGTCACGGCGGTGAGCATTTGGATTTCTGCGCACATCAAAGACCTCCCGGCAATGGGGCTTCCGCTCGGACTCGGGAGCACGGAGCCGGGCTCGTGGCGCTACTTGCTGATGACGGGCCTGCTGCCGGCGATTCCCATCGCGCTGCTGCTGCCGTTCGTGCCGGAGTCGAAAGTCTGGAAAGAGAAGCGCGCCGCCGGTGCGCTCAAGCGCCCGAGTTTTGCCGCGCTTTTTGCGCCAGAACTGCGCCGGGCCACCGTTGTGACGGCGATCCTCTCGGCGTGTGCCTACGGTATCGCCTTCGGAGCGCTCCAGGTGACCGTGGCGCGCGTGACGCCCGGCCTTCCTGAACTGAAGCCGCAGGCCGCTCAGCTCGCCCCCCTGCGCAAGGAAGGCGAGGCGCTCAATGCAAAGCTGAATGCGCTGCCGGCGGACGATTCCGGACGCAAGGCGCTCGTTGCCGAAATCAAAGCGAACTTTGGGAAGCAGAAGCCGATCAACGACGTGGTGAAGGACATGAGCGACACCGTGCAGTTCCGTCAGGAGATGGGCGGACTGGTGGGGCGTGTGCTGCTGGCGGTGCTGCTCATCGCGGGGATGAGCCGGGTCAAGCTGCTCAAGGTTTTTCAGGTGCCCGCGCTGGTGGTGCTGCCGCTGACGTACTTCATTTTCTTCGAGGGCGGCGGCGAGCTGTTCCTGTGGAGTTACTTCGTGTGCGGACTGCTCACCGTCGCGCAGTTCAGCTATTTTGGGGAATACCTGCCGAAGGTTTTCCCGCTGCACCTGCGCGGCACCGGCGGGAGTTTCGCCACCAATGTCGGCGGACGGATGATCGGCACGAGCATGGCCCTCCTGAACACCGCCTGGCTCGCCCCGCTGCTTGCTGGAAGCGGACCGATGCTCCCGAAGCACGTCGCTCTCGCTGCGGGCATCATCGCCACCGCGCTGGCGGTCATCGCCTTCATCGGCGGGTTCTTCCTGCCGGAGCCGAAGGAAGCCGAATGATGAGACTCTACCGCTCTTCACCTTGAATCAGGAAAGCCCTTACGAGCCGCCACAGCATTCCGGCCCGACGCCGGGTGAGGAGATGAGCAGCGTCGAATTCGGCAGGCGCCGCCGCCTTTGGACCTGGCTGTCGCTCGCTCCCGGGCTGATACCGTTGTTGGCAGTGATCATGGCGCTCAGGACGGATTCCGACTGGCTGGTCTATTCTATCGCGAATGTGTGGATAGTTCCGCTCTGGCTCATCCTCTGTGCCTGCATGATCCCGTCTCCCCGGCACTTGCAAGGAACCTGGCAGGCCGTGCTTTGGAAGATCGGATGGTACGTTTTGTTCATCATCGTCCACCTGGTGTTCATCTATCTCTCCATTTACGCAGGCTGCTCGATGAGGCCTGCCCAGGGTTCCTGGCATTGAAGCCACCGGTGAAACTTTTCAGTTTCCACGCCGCCCTTTTCGGTCCTCCAATGCCCGGCACTCCCGCTGCGGACCCGAGCCCGAAACATCCCAACCGAACACTCACTACTATGCCACCCGTCATCCTTCTCTTCGCCGGCCAGGGCGCTCAAGCCGTCGGCATGGGCCGCGAACTCGCCGCCTCGTTTCCCGCTGCAAAAGAAATCTTCGACCGCGCGGATGCCGCGCTGGGCTTTTCGCTGACAAACGTGATGTTCGATGGCCCGATGGAGGAACTCACCAGCACGAGTCGCTGCCAGCCGGCGCTGTATGCGCATGGGCTTGCCTGCCTCGCAGTGCTGCGGGAGCAGATGCCGGACTTGCAGATCGCTGGCGCGGCGGGCCTGTCGCTCGGGGAATTCACGGCCCACGCCGCGGCAGGGACGTTCGACTTTGAAACCGGGCTTAAGCTCGTCGCCCGGCGCGGGCTCTTCATGGAAGAGGCCTGCCAGGCGACACAAGGCAGCATGATCGCCATGCTCGGCGGCGAAGAGGACGCCGTCCGCCAACTCGCGGCGGACGCCGACGTGGACATGGCGAACTTCAACACGCCCGGCCAGATCGTTCTCAGCGGCGCGAAGGAGAACATCGCGAACTGCGCCCTGCTGGCCAAAGAACGTGGACTGCGCGGCAAAGAACTCCCCGTGGCGGGCGCTTACCACAGCCGCCTCATGCGCAGCGCCCAGGAGAAACTCGCCGCCGAACTCGCCGCCACGGACATCCGCACTCCGCAATTCCCGGTGGTCTGCAATTTGGAAGCGCAGCCCGTCAGCAGCGCGGATGACATCCGCCGCACGCTGGAAAACCAGGTCACCGGTTCCGTCCGTTGGGCACAGAGCATGGATTACCTGCTCAATGCCGGCCACACCCACTTCCTCGAACTCGGCCCCGGCGGTCAGTTGGCTGGAATGCTCGGGCGCATCCGCAAGGGCACCTGGGTGCAGTCCATTACCGATCCGGCATCGGTGGAGAAGGTGGTGGAGGCACTGCGGACAGCCTGACACGGCTCCGCCGCAATCAATTCAGAACACGGGCTTGCATCCCGGCGGGGTTCGCGCCAAGCCGTGAACCAACATGAAATTCACCGCCACACTCATTGCCGCCTCCCTGCTCACCAGCCTTTCGCTTCAAGCTGAGGACGTAAAGAAGACCCCATCCGCCAAGCCCGCGGACAAGGAATCCAAAGAAGCCAGCCCGGCGGACGCCGCGTGGACGGAAATCGAAGGGATGCTCAAGGGACCAAAGGAGCGGCCCAAGAGTCGCGAGGAAGCCGAGGGCATTTATAAAACCTACCTCGCGGAACTGGATGAAAAAAGCGCGGCCTTCCTCAAAGCCAACCCCAAGGACGCCCGCCGCTGGAAGCTGAAGATGCACGAGGTGCAAATGAACGGTGCCCGCCAGGCGCTCAAGATTAATCCGGTGAGCGATGCCGACATTCGCAAGACGCTCGACGAAGTCGTCGCCGCGGAAGACGCCGACAAGGAGACGAAGGAAATGGCCAGCTTCATCCGGGTGATGCAGAGCGAAGACAACGAAGAGGAATTTAAGACGCTCGCCGCGGCCCACATGAAGGACTATCCTGACTTCAAAGGCAATAAGTCCATTGAGCAGCAGATGAAGAAGGCGGAGTCGCAGAAGGCGCTCAAGGAAAAGCCCCTCGAACTCGCATTCAAGGCCACCGACGGCACGGAGATTGATCTCGCCAAGATGCGCGGCAAAGTGGTGCTCGTGGACTTCTGGGCCACCTGGTGCGGGCCCTGTGTCGCCGAGATTCCCAATGTCGTCGCCACCTACACCAAGCTCCATGATAAGGGCTTCGAGATCGTCGGCATCTCTTTCGACAAAGAGGGCGACGAGGAAAAGCTGACGAAGATGACCACGGAGAAGAAAATGCCCTGGCCACAGTTCTTCGACGGCGGCGGCTGGAAGAACAAGTATGGCCAGCAGTTCGGCATCAGCTCCATCCCGGCCATGTGGCTCGTGGACAAGAAGGGCATGGTCGTGGACTTCAACGGCCGCGAAGATCTCGAAAAGAAGGTGGAAAAACTCCTCGCTGAGTAACTCCCCAACTGCCGCGCCGCGGCTCCCGGCATGGAACAAATCCGGATAGACTTTTCCCCCAGCTCCGGCACACCGGAGGAATGGAATGATGCCTATGCCCGTCTGGCGGATTATTTCCGCGCACACCGGATTCACAGCCGGGTTCACCGCACGTATCTGATCCTGGAAACGCTGCGCCGCGCCGCGGAGAGGCATACCCGGCATCCGGGCAAGACACCCATGGAGGTCGTCATCCACGAGGCACGCCGCATGCACCGCGCATGGCTGCACACCATCATGGGCGACCTCCAGGTGCCGGAGGCGCGGCTCGACTCGAATGGCCGTCTCGCCTTTCTCCTGTGCGACGGCCCCAACCGCTATCCGGACTACTTCATCGGCGATTCCAGCCCCCCGCCGGACATGGTGGAAGCCATGCGCCGGCCCATTGAGCAAAGCGGCCCGGACCTCGCCTTCTCCAGCATGGTCCCCCGCCCCATTGACCTCGGGCCGATGTCCGAGAGGGACAGCGACGAGAGCGGCATCCTCGACACCCCGTGGATGCGCTATCTGGTGCTCGCGGCCTTCGCCGCCCTCGTCATCTACGGACTCTACCTCGTCACCCGATGAGGGCCGCATCGGGGCACATCTTTCCATTCGCGTTCCGGGGTGGAATGTGCTGAATCACGCCGCCCTTTCCTGACTTCTCCCATGAGCACAACCACGCACACCGCACCCGCCTTTAGCCGCAAGAACCCCTGCATGGCCCGACTCAAACGGGAGGTCGTCCTGTCGAAGAACGGATCGCCTAAAGACACGCGCCATTTTGAACTCAATCTCGGCGGCAGTGGCATGACGTTCGAGCCCGGAGATTCGCTGGCCGTGCTGCCGACGAACTGCCCGGACCTGGTGAACGACGTCCTCGCCGCTCTCGGCCACAACGGCGACGAGCCGGTGAACGACCTCGACAACAACCCCGTTACCCTCCGCCAGGCGCTCACGTCCTCCTGCGCGATCACCATTCCCGACAAGAAATTCCTCGCCGCGCTCGCCGAACGCGCCCCCGGTCCCGATGCCGATGCCCTCAAGGCGCTGCTGGTTCCCGAGCGCAAAGACGATCTCAACGCGCATCTCTACGGCCGCGAAGTCATTGACTTT
>JANOZA010000540.1:0-6338 GCA_031429155.1 Verrucomicrobiota bacterium
CCCCGGCTTCGCCCCCACACCCCGGGTGGTTTTTGTGTGCGGTGCCCACCTTCTCTCAATCTCCCCCAACGCCTGCACTGCGGCGTTTTCTAAGTCGCTCATTCATCGCGTTTCCTCCTGATGTGGTTTGGGTTTTTCCGCCGCGCTGCCTGACCAGCAGTGCGGCGGAGGGATCAGCGGCGGGCGGCGACTTTGCGGGTCGAGACGGTCTGGGCACCGCCGGTGCTCAGTTGTTTCTCAATGGCGGCGAGACGCTGGTCCTGGCCGGTGAGCTGCGCCTTGAGTTTGGCGTTCTCCTCCTGGAGCGCCTTCACCTCGGCGTCCTTCGTCTCCAGCTTCCGCGCGAGTTCCTGCGTGGCGGAGACATTGAGCATGGCGATGGCCTCGTAGTCCACGGAACGGAAGTCATTCACCTCACGGCCATAGACGAAGACTTTGGCGGCTGCGGGCTTGAAGGCGGTGCGAAACTTGCCGGGCTGCACCTCCAGCACCTCTAAAACCTCCGTGGTCTTGTCGTCGATCAGGCGCACACGCTCGCCCTGCTTCAGGTCGGTCTTCAGTTCCACCCAGCCATCTTTGGTGGCGGCCAGTTCGTAGATGTCCGGCACCACATCGGTGCTCAGGCTCACGGCTTGCGGATAGACCTTCTCCAACTGCTGGGCGATGACCTTCTTTTGCGGCACACTGCCTTTGGCGATCGTGTCCTTGTAGAGGTAGTCGGTGATAGCGATGCCGAGCAGCTTCTGCAAATCCGCCGGGCTGTTCGAGCGGCCCTTGATGGTTTTGATACGGGCATCGGAGAAGCCGCGGAACGCACCCGCCACGACGTTGGTTGAGGCGTAAATGCTGATATTGGTATCGGTAACGGCACCGATTGTCTGGTTGGGATCCACACCGGCTGCGAGCACTTTGTGACCACCGTAAGCATGGGAGCCGTGGACGCCCTCTACCTGCAATTTTGCCTTCGTCGCATCCACTACGCCGATGCCGACGCCGTTAGTAGTCGTGAGGGTAATTCTGCTTCCCTTCAGTTCCAGTGTGTCATCCTGGAAATTCTCTCCCACATAGACAAAGTCGCCGTCGCCAAACGAGATGATCTTTCGTGCGCCACCGTTCGCCAACCCTCCTACATGAATGCGTCCGGTCTGTGAACCAGGATCCACCACATGCAGTCCATGCGACGGTGACGCAGTGCCGATGCCGACATTGCCGCTGAAGCTGTTCGTGGCTCCGGTGAAGGCCTGCGGGCTGCGATTCAGCAACGCCACGTTGGCCGTGAGCCTCGCATCCGCGAGCGTGCCACTGGCGATGCTGCTGGCATCGAGCGCGGTCAGACCGGCGCCGCTGCCTGCGAAGGAAGTGCCGGTAACAATGCCATTCACATGGAGCCGAGTGGCGGGATTGGCAGTGCCGATACCCACGTTACCACTGAAGCTGTTCGTGGCTCCGGTGAAGGCCTGCGTGCCGCGATCCAGCAACGCCACGTTGGCCGAGAGCCTCGCATCCCCGAGCGTGCCACTGGCGATGCTGGTGGCATTGAGCGCGGTGAGATTGGTGCCGATGCCGGCGAAGGAAGTGCCTGTCACCGCGCCATTCACATGAAGCAGGCTGGTGGGATTGGCAGTGCCGATGCCCACATTGCCATTGTCGAGCGCCGTGAGTGAACTGGCACCGTTGGTCCCGAGAGACTCCGCCACCTTCGCGCGGAAGGCGAAGGCGGACGAGACAATCTGCTGGCGGGGGGTGATCTCGTTGTCCGTCACCGTGATGGCAGCGGCGGCGGCCACGGTGACGCCGAGGTAGCGCGCGCTGCCATTGAAGACACTGGAGAGCGCCACCGCGGGCGCGCCGCCGGGGCCTTTGTTGACCTCGGAATAGCCGAAGGTCGCCGTGGTATTCGAGGTGCCCTGGCCGACGAGCACGCTGAACTCGCCCTCGGAGATGGTGACGGTCTGCTGCTCGGAGTAGAGGAGATTCGCGGCGAGGGTATTCGACGGACTGTCCCACACGCGGAAGATGACCGTGCGGCTGACCGGCGTGCCCGCGCCGACGGCTGCGCCCGCGGCATTGAGCACACGGCCCTGGTAGCTGATGGTGCCGGGCACGGCGGAGGTGATGGTCTGGGCGTGCAGCGGCAGCGCGCCGAGCAGCAGGCCAAAGGCAGCGATGGTGTAACGGATGGATGTTTTCATGAGGTGGATGAGTTATTGGGTTTGGAAAAATGAGGTGCGTGGTGGATTCAGGGTGTGATGGTGAGGGTGCCGAGTTCGGAGGCGCGGCGGAGTTCGAAGGTGCCGGTGACGCGCAGGCCGTCGCCCGTGCCGGTGCCGGCGCTGTCTTTGTGCAGGCCGTTGATGACTTCCCCGTAGGTGCCGCCGAGGATGGTCGCGCCCCAGCCGGCGGGCACCGGTCCGCCGCCGGGCGGGGCCGCGGTGAAGGTGAAGGTCACATTCCGCTCGATGGTGTGGCTTTCCTGCCCGGCCACGAGTGCGTCGCCGCGCGGGGACTTGTTGTCGTGGTCGGGGTGGTACTGGTGGACGAAGGGATTGACCTTGTCGTCGAAGGGCAGGCTGATCTTCCGCGTGAGCGTGCTGCCGATGCCCACGCTGCCGGTGCCGGTGCCGGCCGTGCCGTCAATGATGCGGTCCAGCGGGAGGTGGACGGCACTGATGCGGCGGGCGTTGACCTTGTCCGCGGCGAGCAGGCCGGATTCCTTTGTGCAGAGGCCCACGGGATTGCCCGCGCCGGTGAGCTTGCCCATGAAGACCTGGGAGAGCACGCGCGCCGTGCCGTCATCCGCGACATGGACGATGTAGCGCAGCGGATAGGTGCGGGCCGCGGGCGTGACGGCATCGGCGGCTGGCTTGCTCTCCACGGCATTCACCAGGGCATCGCCGATCCAGAGGCCGGAGAGCGAGGTTTTCCGCGCGCGGACGGGCAGGAGGATGTCCATGAGATTCCCGGTGTCCCGGATGCGCAGCAGGGAGCCGTAGTGCGCGCCTGCCGTGCCCGTCATGGCGGTCCGCTGGATGCCGAAAGAAAATTCCCGGGAGGAGCGCTGGGCGACGGTGCGGGTGAGCGGATTGGTGATGAGCGTCTCCTCCCACGCGGCGGTGGCGGTATTGAAGAGCCTCTGGGTGAGCGGCACACTGCCCGTGGGCAGACCCACATCGTTCGTCCCGTCCGCGAGGCTATCGGCCCCGACCGGCGCAGGTTCCGAAGCGACTGCGGAAAGGAACAGATTCACAGCCTGCCCGGAGCGGTTGTAGATCGTGACGATGATTTCCGATCCGGTGCGCCCGAAATCGAGACCATTGGGCGTGGTCGTCTGCACATCCAGTTGCGCATAGAAGTCGCCGACCACCGGAGCGGAAAACCAGTAGGCCTGGGTGGCATCCAGCCGCTCCAGAGCGGGCGAGAAGACCTGGAGGGGATTCGCCGGCCCGAGTTCGCCGCCGATGTAGCGGTAGATCTTCGCATTCGATGCGATGGCTGCCGGGAAGGTGGCGAAGTAGTCGGTGAAGGCCGGGTAGTCCGCTCCGTTCTTGAAGGTGGGGAAGCCCATGAAGTTCGCCCCCGCGCGCACCCAGTCGCCCGCCGGCGGCACGGGCGATTGTTTGATGGTGACGGTGAACTGCGGGGCCGCATCGGCGCACTTGATGAGATAGGCGGTCTGCCCGGTGAGCCGCATGGTGTCGGCATCGCCGCGGGCCCAGCGGGTCCATTCCGGGGTGCCGGGGAGCGGGAGACTGGGTGCGGATGTGAACTGGAGCTGGTTGGGGTTCGGGTTCCAGCGCCACACTTCCTCAATGTCCGCCTGCGGGAGCAGGGCGGCGAGGGTGGCGTATTGCGCATCCCCGGCGAGGTAGATGGAGTTCCAGCCGCCCCGGAGGGTGTAGGTTTCTGTGCGCCACTGAGCATGGGCAGTGGCGCAGAGCAGCGGAGCGGCGGCGAGGAGAAGGAGGCGTGTGTTCATGGCAGCAGTTCTGGTTCGTGGTGGATCAGTCCGGTCAGACCGGTCCGTTTTGGATCATCTGACAGTGAGGCGGAATTGCTCGCGGGCCTCTCCCGGCACGGGTGCGCACTGCACGGCGACCATGCCCACGACGGTGGCGCGGTAGCTTTCCGCCGGGGCCGCCGGCGCGGGGCCCGCGGTGAGCGGCACGCGCGTCCATGTCGTCAGGTCCGTGCTGCGCTCGATGGTGTAGGTCTTCCCCGTGATGGCGAAGAACTCGAAGCTCACCGCCGTCTCCGTCTTCGTTTTGATATTCAGCGCGAACCGCTCCGTGGCATCGCCCGCAAAGGTGCCGGCGATGTATTCCAGCCAGTTGCTCTGCCCGTCACCGTCGAAGTCGCCGTCGCGGTCTATCTTTGAGAGATCCCAGCCAATCACCCCGGGGAGCAGGCCCGCCTGGAACAACTGCCACTGCTCCCACGCATCCGGCAGGCTGTCGCCATCGGAGTCCACGCCCAGCGTGAGGTCCAGCTTCACACGCTCGCCGCCTTTGCCCGCCGTGAGCGCCCCGCCGGAGACCTCGATGGGATAGAGCCGCTGCCCGCCCATCTCGACGGCCAGATGGAACTGCCCCAGCGCCGGCACCGCCGCCGGTGTGTAGAGCGCGGTGGCCGGCCGCGCGGCATCAATGCGCACCCCCAGCTCGTAGTTCTGATCCAGCTGGATGTTGGAATTGATCGCCGCCCGGCCCGCCTCCTCCGTGCCCTTGAGCAGCACCACCCGGGCATCCGCCGCCGTGACCACCTGCCCGGTCTGGTCGCGAACCGTGCCGTAGAGCGTGTAGTAGGGAGCCGGCGGAAAGGCCCGGGCGGCTCCGGCTGACAGCGCGAGCACGCTGAAAAACCGGAGGGCCGAAGCCCGGAAACGGGTGGAATGGGTGAGTGTGTGCATGGCGGAATGACAAGTCGTCATGGGGGACATGCGGAAAACCCGGGCCGTTTCGGCAAAACAGTTGGAGAAAGTTTTGCCGGGGAGCGCCTCAGGGGGAGCGACAAGGAGCGGCGACATTCCTGTCGCCGTTATAACCTCCGCGAAGCGGCACTTCAAAACAGGGTGGACGTGCCGCGAGGTTGACGTCTCTCCCGGATGAGAGCGCGCCCTTTCAGGGAGGTTGTTTTGACGGCTACAGGAATGTTGCCGCTCCTTGTGGCGCTCCTTGTGGCGCTCCGGGGCATTGAGCCTGAAAAGGAAAAGGGGGCCCACGGAACTCAAGGAAACTCACGGAAAATGGGCGAGTTGGGCGGTTGGGCGCACTCACCCGCGAAGTGAAGGCCGCAGCCGGGTGCAAACTTTTGAGCTTCCGTGGATTCCGTGTGCTCCGTGGGCCATCCATTCCCGGTTTTAAGTTGACCGGTCTGGAGCGGGGCCTACTTTCCGGCCATGACGACCACCCTTTCCGCCAACGGCCTGCTCGAAATCCCCGAGGTCTTCCGCAAAGCTGATGCCCTCAAGCCCGGGCAGCGCTGCGACATTGAGCGCACCGGCGAGGGCGAATACCGTGTGCGGGTGGAGAAGACGGCGGAGGCAGCGCCGAAGGAGAGTCTGGTGGCACTGCTGCGCAGTTGCCCCGTGAAAGGATTCTTCACTCCGATGGCCCGCACGGAGACGACCGATGACCTGAAAGCCCTGCGCTTCGAATTACCTTTCTCGTTGATGCCAATCTGCTGAGCGAACCGACGAAACCCATCTGTGTGGAGCGGGCGGTGGAATGGCTGGATGCCCACGAGGCTGAATTGGTCACGAGTCCTGTGGTCATGGGCGAGATTTGGCGGGGCATTGACGCACTGTCCGAGGGCAAAAAGAAACGCGAGCTTGTCGCGTGGTTTGAAAAACTGGAGGCGCGGATGACGGCTCTCGATTGGACGACGGCCATTGCCCTTGTCTGGGCTGAGATGGTGAACCGCATCAAGAGAGCGGGTTACACCGTGGCCATCATGGACACCATGATCGCGGCTACCGCGAGGCACCACGGTCTGACCGTGGCCACGCGCAACGTGGATGACTTCATGCGCTGTGGTGTGCCGGTGGTGAATCCGTTTGCGTGAGATGCCAGTCGTACCGCGGCAGGGCCGGTCGTCACTCCGCCTTCACGCGCCGGAAGGTCCACAGGTCCATGAGCCCCTGAAGCCCGGGCAGCGCTGCGACATCGAGAGCGTGAGCCGGGGCGAGGGCGAATTCGACTCCGGCCATTTCACCCCGATATCCGGCAGTGAGGGAGTGCCGTTTGCAGGGCGGCGACGCCTGCTTCGGTGGTGTTCGTCCCCCGGATGAACAACTCCCGCAGCCCGGTGAGTCCGGCCAGATCCGCCAGCCCCGCGTCGGT
>JANOZA010000541.1:0-5556 GCA_031429155.1 Verrucomicrobiota bacterium
GGCCATTTCCGAGGCATGGTCCTCGTAGATGAGGCGGACGGGGCCGACGAAGTAAAAGCCCACATCCATGAGCGTGGCCGCGGCCATGAGTTCGGCATCGCCTATATAATAGTACTTGTCCTTGTAGAGCGCCTCGAACCACAGGCGGAAACAGGTCTGGTAGCCCGTGTCGTAGGCGTGCGCCCGGGTGCGCACGTCCTCGCCATTCAGCGAATCAATGACGATGCGCGAGACGGCATAGACGGAGTTGCCGATGAAGTCTATGCCGTGGCTGTAGAGCGGATCCATGAAGCCCGCGGCATCGCCCACCGCGGCCCACGAGCCACCCATGATTTCCGTGCTGCGGTAGGCGAGTTGGGAATAGGCGCGTGCGTCCTGCTCCACGACTTCCGCATTCTCCATGAGATACTTTCCCACCGGATGCCGGCGCAGCACGGTGAGCAGTCGCTCTGTGAGGGTGCCGCCGGCGGGTGGCTGAAAAATGCGGCGGTCCCATGTGATGCCCACGCTGACTTCGCCGCCGCGCAGGGGAATGATCCACGCCCACCAGCCGTAACCGGTGAGGTGATTGGTGGCCGTGCCGCGTTGGCCCCACACGCGCTGCGCCATTTGCGGATGGCGGGAGTTGAGCGCGTCGGAGTCGAGGTCCTGGAGATTGCGAAAGCGCGCCCACATGGAGGAGGTGGGATGTTCGTCGAGGATTTCGAGCGTGCCGCGCTGGCGGGCGAGCATGGCAGCTTTGCCGGTGGCATCTATGAGCCAGCGGCAGCGCACGGTGACGGTGCTGCCGTCGTCGCGAGAGACAGTGAGCGTGGCGGAATCCTCCGCGCTCACATTCGCGCTGCGCACGGTGGCCGGCCGCCAGAGTTCGCAGCCGGCTTCCTGCGCGAGTTGGAGCACATGGGGATCAAGCGTGGAGCGGTCGAGTTGCCACGCGGGCAGATTCGTATTCGCTTTCGGCCCCATCTCCGCGCACCGGCCCAGGCAGTCATTCTCCGGCGTGGTGAACCAAAAGCGCAGACCGTTCTTGGCGATCTGCTCGCGCCCCAGCCACAAGCCGAGCCGCAGAATGCGGGAGAGGAAATGGCCGGCGATCTCGGACGTGCTCTCGCCCACCTTGAAATCGAACTTCGTGCCGCGTTCGATAATAAGAACGCGCGCGCCCGGCAGCGCCCGCTTGAGCAGCAGCCCCATGCTGGCCCCGGCAAGCGCCGCGCCGGCGATGACGACATCGTAATGTTCGTATTCCATGCGTTCTCTCTGCCGCCGGTCCCACGCGATGACAAGCCGGGGTGAGGCGAAGTTTTCAGTTTTCAGGTTCCATGTTTCACGACAGCGTCCGATGCGCCACCCTGAACTCTGAAAACTGAACCCTCACCACATGTCTCCCGCTGGGGACTGCACGGCGACTTTCCCTTTAGAATCCTGAGGGCGGTGGCGCTGGCTTGTCCGTGGTATTTACAGCGTCCGCTGATTTTGCTGTGGGCGGGGTGCATCGCGCTGGTAGTGCGCGGGCCGCGGGACCGGCTGGCGGGGAATTTGCGGGCGCTGGGAGTAACGCGTCCGCTTTTCCGCGCGTGGCTGTCGTTTCAGCGCATGGGGCAGGTCATGGTGGAGACGATGACGACGAAGGACCGCCCAGAGGATGTGCAGTGGGAGGTCTATGATCGCGACTGTTTGGAGGCGGCGCGCGCCACAGGCAGGCCGGTGCTGCTGTGGACGGCGCACATGGGGAACTATGATGCGGCGGCGGCGTTCTTTGCGCATCGCATCGGCGCGAAGCTCTATGCTGTGCGGAAGCCGGAACTCAGTGCGCGACTCCAGGCGTTGCATGAAGCGGAGCGGCGGGCGGGGGGCGGGGGGCAGTATGCGTCCGTCAGCAATGCGGAGGAGACGGTGGGCCTGACGCTGCTGCGAGAGTTGCAGGCGGGGCAATGGGTGGCGATTCAGGCGGACCGCGCGCTGCCTGGGTTGTCCACTTTCCGCATAGAGGACGGCGGGGAGGAATGGCTGCTGCCGCGCGGGCCGTTTTTCCTGGCGATGGTGGCGGGCGCGGTTTGTCTTCCGGTGTTTGTGGCGCGGCTGGGCCAGCGGCGGTTCAGCGTTAGGTTTCATCCGCCGGTCACTGCGCCGGTCACGCGGGACCGCGAGGCGGCAGTGCAGGCGCTGGCGCGGGAATGGCTGCGCGTGCTGCGCAGTGAAATCCGCCGGCACCCGGAGCAGTGGCTGGTTTTTGAATCGCTCGTTCACACCTCTCATGCACCAGCCTGACAACAATCTCAGCCACACGGACGGACGGCTGGCTCTGATGCGTCTGCTTACGCCGCCCGAGGTGAGGCCGGAGTGCGGCCACTTTTTCCCGGCGCACCTGCCGGTGCCGCGGCGGTGGGAATGGGTGGTGCCGTTTCTCCTAACGTGGGCGCTGGCGGCGGCGGGCGTGGCGGCGCTCACGGGCTGGGACTGGCCGGGGGCGACGGTGGCGGGCGTGGTGGTGATCCATGCGGTGGTGTTTGCCGGCAGTGCCGTGGCGCTCAGCGTGGCGCACAGCATGGCGGGCACGGTGACAGTTCATTTGCTGCTCGCGCTGTTGGGCTGGCTGGCGTGGTGCGGCGGCGGCTGGATGAAAACGGCGGCGCTGAGTGCCGCGGGATTTTGGGCGGCGAATGGACTGGCGTGGCTCTGGCTGCGGCTGCGGGAGTCGGTGCGCGGCTCGGTGATTTTATTCTGCGCGCTGCATCTGCTGCCGGTGGCGGCGGGGATGTACGGTGGCGCGGGCTGGGCGCTGGCGGCGGTGGCGGTGCTGGGATTGCTGTTCACCGGCAGCACGTTCCTGCACGGCGCGTATCTGTTCGGCGCGCCGGTGCGGCGCTTTCCCACGGCGAAGCGGGAAGTCTGTCTAACCATAGACGACGGTCCCTGCGCCGACACGCCGGAGGTGCTGGCGCTGCTGGCGGAGCGCGGACAGCGCGCGGTCTTCTTTCTCATCGGTGACCGTGCCCGGGAGAGGCCGGAGCAAGTGCAGCGCATCGTCGCCGCGGGGCATGTGGTGGGGAATCATACGCAGACACACCCGGCGCACTGGTTCTGGTCGTATGCGCCCGGACCGCTGCGCAGGGAAATGGTGCGGTGCCAGGAAACGCTGGAGCACCTGACAGGAAATCGTCCGCAGCTCTTCCGCGCACCGGTGGGCTTCTACAATCCTTTCTGCCACGCCGTCGCCGCGGAGCAGCAACTCACCTGCGCCGGCTGGCGCGGACACAGCCGCGACGGAGTGTGCGGCGATGTGGACCGCGTCCTGTCCCGCCTGCGGCAGGGATTGCAGCCCGGCTCGATCCTGCTCATCCACCAGGGCCTGCCCCATTCGCTGGCGGTGTTGCAGCGGCTCCTTGAGATGCTGGAGAGGGAAGGCTGGACGCTCACCATTCCGGATGCGTGGGACCAGGCCTTGCAGCGATGAGGCGTTGAGAATTGCGAATGATGTCCGAAGGTCCGTCCATGTTCCGCGTAACGCCCATCCTTTCTGTCCTGCTCCTTCCGCTAACTGCCCACGGCGGCGCTGCGCCAGCAGTGGATCCGTGGGACCGCTGGACGGTGGATCTGGAAGTGGCCTCCCTCTGGCAGGCGGGCACCAGCACAGACATCAACTACCTGCTGCTGCCAGTGATGATTTCCCTGCGGACTCCGGCGCGCATCCGCTTGGATTTCGATGATGGGAGCCTGCTCACCGTGCGCGCGCGGGCCTCATTGCAGCTCACCTCCATTGCGCGCGGGCCGGAGAATCTCTACGCCGCACTCTCCTTCAGCCCCGTGGCGGAATATTGGACCTCCCGCCGCTGGTGCCTCTATGCTACGGCAGGTGGAGGCGCGGGCGTGATAGACAGCCGGGGTGTGCCCGGCGGACAGGGCCAGGACTTCACATGGAACTGGTTTGCCGGGGCCGGCGCGCGCTGGTGTTTCAGCGAAACAGGGTCCTGCCACGCGGGGGTTATGTTTCAGCACATGTCCAACCGCGGTGCCACCGACCCCAATCCAGGCATTGATGCCGTGGGACCGGTGGTCGGCATCTCATGGAACTTTTAGCGCGGTCCGGCCGGCCAGCGGAAGATGCCCAGCCAGTTATTCATGGGCATGGCACCCCACAGCGGCGTGAACTCCCCCTGCATCCCCGCTGCTCCGAGCACTGCGCAGATCTCGGCCTCCCCGGGGTGACTCACCGCAGGCGTGCTGATCCAGCGCACCCACCCAGCCATGCGGTCCACCCAGCGGGAGCATTGATAGCGCCAGCTCTCGGAGTGGAGTGATGAACGAATGACGAGCAGGCCGCCGGCGCTCACACGCTCCGCACAGTCCCGCAGCAGAGTGGCGCGTTCCTCTACAGTCAGGTATTGCAGCACATCGAGCATGCTGACACTGCCGCGATGGGGAGGGATGCCCGCGGCGGCATTGCCGGCGGAGAAGGTGCAGTCGGGAAAATGCTGCGCGGCGATTTGCTGCGCGGTCGCGATTTTCGCGGCATCGAAATCCGTGCCGTGAATGGCCGGTGCCCAGCCGTGCTGTTTCAAATAAAACGCCAGCACGCCCATGCCGCAGCCCACATCGAGAAGCGGCTCCTCCGCTTTCCCTAACGCCGCGAGCACGGCGGGATAGAGCGGGTCCATCGCCACCTTGCACCGCACATACCAGCGCTGCGCGGTGGCGGGATAGAGCCGGGCCAGCGACGGACGTTTCATGAGACCCCCTTTCCCGAGAAGCGATGACGCAGCGATTTCACCATGAGACGCAAGTAAGTCCCGGCCATGCGTACATTGTCCCGCAGGTAGCGGTAATGGGAAACGCCGCCCTCCGCTTTGGTGAAGTACTTTACCCGCGTGGGGAGATTGATCACCGGCGTGCCGAGCCAGCGCAGCTTTACCGCGGCCACGCATTCGAGATCATAGCGGTGGCCCAGACGGCTTTCTGACAACACGGCGACAAGCGGCGCCAGCGGATAGAGCCTCATGCCGAAAAGCGAATCCGTCATGTCGCCGCGGACGCTGAGAAAGTTCGTCCACCAGTTCCCCACACGGCGTCCGGCCACGCGCTCCCAGGGAGCCTCCGGGCCAAAGAGGGGAGCGCCCAGCACCATGGCGTCCGGCGCCCCGGCGCTGCGGCGGATAAATGCGGGAATGGAATCCGCGGGGTGCTGGCCATCCGCATCAAATGTAAGCAGGTGCGTGGCCCCCAGCTCCAGGGCGCGGTGCCCGGCGGTGAGGACCGCGGCCCCTTTGCCGCGGTTCTGCTCATGCGTCAGGATTTCCAACTGGGGAAACTCCGCCCGCAGCGGCTCCAGCAGGGCAGCAGTGCCGTCCGTGCTGCCATCAATGACGACGATGACCGGATGTCCTAATTCCAACACGCTCTTTACCACCGAAACCACTTTGGGGCCGGTGTTAAAAGTGGGGATGGCGACGATGGCTTGATGCTGGCGCGGGGCGTCCATGCCGCGACCAGAAAGAGCGTTTGGCGTCCTTCGATGGAAGAATGCAGGGCCGGCCACTTTTTTCCTGGATCGCCGGA
>JANOZA010000542.1:0-3191 GCA_031429155.1 Verrucomicrobiota bacterium
CCCTTCCCACAGAGTGCCGGTCCGGGCGTTGCGGCGGTTATACCACTGGGTGAATCGCTGCTTGAGGGCTTTCATGAATTCGCTGAGGGAAAACATGCGGGAGAGCATCCGCTGCCGCCATTGTTCGATGGCTTCGCCGCCGCCGGCTGCCTCCCAAATCTCAAACTGCCGCTGCATTCCCTTGTTCCATGCTTCGCCGACGGCGCGCTGCCAGAGAACCATGAGGGCGTCGAAGGGGACATCGAATCCGTCGGGCCTCTGCGGCACCCGGATGAGGAGGTGAAAGTGGTTGCCCATGAGGCAAAAGGTGAGGATTTCGACCTGATGGAAGGCGGCGAAGGCCTTCATCATGCGCCCGAAGGCTTCCTTTTCCTGCTCCCCGAACCGGAATTGTCGGTCCACAATGCGGGAAACGACGTGATACACGCCTGCCTGGGTTTCGGGAGAGGTGAAAATGCGGGGTTTGGCCATAAGGAGCGGATGGTGTGATAGAAATATCTCTTGTCAAGAGGTCTGTCCTCTTGTTCCCCGTGTGCCTTGTGCCTGGGTGTCGGGAGAGGTGAAGATGCGGGATTTAGCTATGAGGAGCGGATGGTGTGACAGAAATTTCTCTTGTCAAGAGGTCTGTCCTCTTGTTTGCACTCGGTCCTCTTGTTTGCACTCGTCCTCTTGTTTGCACTGCTCTTGTTTGCACTCTTGTTTGCAGGATTTTGATCTCGTGGGCATCTCCGCGCTGAGCGCGAGGATAGACGCCGCTTATGAAGTAGCGGCCCATTATCGGAATCGCGGAGCGAAGGTCGTCATGGGTGGTCTGCATGTTTCCGCCATGCCTGAGGAGGCGCAGGCACACTGCGATGCCATTGTGACCGGCGGCGCGGAGGGTGCGTGGCCGAAGGCGGTAAATGATGCGGCGGTTGGCCGGCTCAAGTGCCGCTACGATGGCGCGCGGGCTGGCGTCTTTTCCCCGCCGCTCTACACCATGCCGCGCTTCGACCTGCTGGCCGGGCGCGACTATAATAGAGTGACGGTGCAGACCTCGCGCGGCTGCCCGCGGGCGTGCGAGTTTTGCGCATCAAGCCTGCGGATCACGTCGCGGTTCAATCAAAAGCCCGTGCCCCTGGTCATGAAAGAAATCCGAGAGGCCCGCCGGCATTTCAAAGCGCCGTTCTTTGAGTTCGCGGACGACAACACTTTCCTCAACAAACAGTGGGGCCGGGAGTTCCTCCGTGAGCTGCGTTACGAAGGGATCCGCTGGTTCACGGAAACGGACGCCAGTATCGCGGATGATCCCGTGCTTTGCGATTTGCTCGCCGAAAGCGGCTGCCGCCAGGTGCTGATCGGCATGGAGAGCCCGCGCCCCGGCGATCTCGACGGCGTGGATCCGAATCAGTGGAAGCGCACCCAGTCAGCAAGCTGCCGGCGGGTCATAGATACGCTCCAGTCGCGCGGCGTGAGCGTGAACGGCTGTTTCATTCTCGGACTGGACGGACACACACCGGACATTTTTCCCGATTTGCTGGAATTCGTGCGCAGTTCCGGGCTGGCAGAGGTGCAGTTCACGGTGATGACTCCGTTTCCAGGAACGCCATTGTATCACCGGCTCCACCGTGAGGGCCGGCTGCTGGACGACCGCTTTTGGGATGCCTGCACGCTGTTCGATGTCACCTATCGCCCGCAGCGGATGAGCATCGAGGAACTGGAAAACGGGCTGAAGTGGCTGTTCACTGAGGCCTACTCCCGGGAAGAAACGGAGGCGCGCCGCCGGAGTTTTGCCCGGCAGGCAGCCGGAACCACAGAACTGAGCGCCGCGTATTGAGCGCCGGGCAACGCCAGCTACCCACAAATCCCGAAAGAAATAAGTTTCCCGCGGCCCTTTTTCGGTCACACTCCGGGCGCTGCGAGTGCGGCGACTTTGAACTTTTCGCCTTTCGCGTTGTCGAATGGCTGGAAGCAGGTCGCCGGACTACTGCCGCATTTCCCAAAACTCCAACGCATCCACAGTCATGAATGGTTCCCTTCCACTGCCGCCCGTGCTGTCGTCGAAACTGTCGGAATTCCGCCGCCGGGTGTGGGTGGTAAAACTTGCCGAGGGGATTCTCGCAGCCGTTTTCGGTCTCGCGGTCTCTTATCTGTTTGTCCTCGTGCTGGACCGCTTCTTCGATACGCCGGCATGGCTGCGCGGCTTGTTCCTGACGGCGGGCGCGCTGGTGCCGGGTTTGGGGCTGCCGTTGAAGTGGCACAAGTGGGTGTGGCGTCAGCGCCGGCTGGAAGATGCCGCGCGGTTGCTGCGCTGGAAGTTTCCGCGCTTGGGCGATCAGTTGCTGGGCATCGTGGAACTGGCGAAGGAAGACTGCAAAACGACGGGCCGCAGCGAGCGGCTGGTGCAGGCGGCCATCGCTCAGGCGGATGAGGCGGTGAAGGATCAGAATTTTTCCAATGCGGTGCCGCATGCGACGCATCGTCAGTGGGGCTGGGCGGCGGCAGGATCGGCGGTCGTGGTGGTCTCGGGATTTGTGGCCATCAATGAAGCGGCACGGAATGCGCTCGCCCGCTGGCTCATGCCGTGGAGCAACACCGAGCGCTACACCTTTGCCCGCATTCAGGAATTGCCGGACCCGCTCGTGGTGCCGCTGGCGGAGTCGTTCACGTTGCCGGTGGGTGTTCGACGCGATGCCAAATGGGAGCCAGGCAAAGCCACTGCGGAGATAGACGGCCAGCCGATGGTGTCGGCAACTGTCCTCCACGAGCCTGGAGACGGTCTCGTTAACTACGCTGAACTCAATTTCCCCCCGCAGAAGAAGGACGCGGAGATTTTTGTGCAAGTCGGCGATGTGAGAAAGACCATCGCCGTTCAGCCTCGCCCGCGGCCGGAGCTGACTTCGCTCAACGTGAAATTGAAACTGCCGGATTATCTCCAATATAAGACTGAGCCGGTCACGGAAGTCCGCGGCGACATGGTGAGTCTGCTCAAGGGCGCGCAGGCGACGTTCGAGGCCACGGCGAGCCGGGAACTTGCGCACGCGCAAATAGACGGCGCGGCGGCGAAGACAGAGGGCGGAAAAATTATCAGCAGCGCCCGGCCAGTGGAAGGTGAGCAGAAAGTGACGTTCACCTGGAAAGACTCGCTCGGCCTGACGGCGCTCATGCCGCTCGTGGTGAAAGTGCAGCCGGCGGACGACGAAGCACCGAAG
>JANOZA010000543.1:0-3046 GCA_031429155.1 Verrucomicrobiota bacterium
TTTTCACAGTGGCCTTCCCGCCGCCGGGAAGGTGCCTGTGGATTTTCACAGTGGCCTTCCCGCCGCCGGGGAGGCCCTTTCGTCCGTAATCACCACCGTTGTAACTGCTGATCACCGATAGCTGCCATTACTCCAGTTCCGCCTTCATCCGTGCGACGACGTCCGGGTGTTCGTCCGCAAGGTTTTTGATCTCGGTGCGATCAGCAGCGATGTCGTAAAGCTCCCACAGTCCAGGCTTCGCTTTCACGAGCTTGTATTAGTTGTCTTTCCAGGCTGAGGGGCCGGAATGGGAGGTCAGCTTTTTCACATCGCCGGCAAACTGCCAGAAGCCCATTATGCCATTCTTGAAAGCATTCTGGAATGAGGACGGAGGAATCACTAATACCGACACGGATCACTTTGAAAACGCGCCGCTTGTCAGGCGGCCTGCGCGCGGCTTGCCGTTGAAATCAGTGTCCGTCAGGAACTTCGGATCGGCATGTGCCAGCGACGCGGTCGCCGTTGGCGTGGCCTCGTGCTGCGCGGCGTCCCACGTCACTTTCAGGAAATCCTCCAGTCCCCTGCCCTTCACACAACCGACCATCGGGCCGTCGCCGAGCACGACGTTTCCGGCGATGGTCACTCCTGCGCTGCCGTTGGCAAAATGCAGGGCATTGCCGTCGCGGGAGTAGAGGATGTTGTTCGCCAGCACCATGCCCTCGCGCGCGTTCCATGAGCCGCCGCGAAAGGCGTGCGCAGTATTGATGATCGTGTTGTGGATAACCTGAAGATTGAGCGTTTTCCCGACATGATCCGTGCTGGCGAATCCGGCGCCCTTTCCGTTAATCATGACGTTGTTGCGCACGATGGCCTCGCCCTGCACCTGCATGACATTGTCGCCGCTGTTATAGCAGAGATTGCGCTCGATGATATTCACCGCCTTTCCCCCGGTGCCATAGACCGTGATGCAGGGGTAGTTGCAGTCGTGAATGTGGTTTTCCGCGACGAGATTGCCCCAGGAGCCAGGCTTGACTTCGATACCGTCGCCCTGACTGCCGCGGCAATCGTGGACGTGGTTGAGCGCGATCACGCTTTCACTCATCACGGCATTGCCCTCATGGCTGCCGAGATACATCCCTTCGCCATGCCCTTCGCCATGATGGATGTGATTGCGTGTGAGGAAGAGGCGGCTGGTTGCCCCCGAGTTGGCGCTCAGGCACACCTCGCCGGTATGATGAATGTGGCAGCGGTCCATCCACACGTCACTGCACCGGCCCAGTCGAACACCGTGACTGCCGCCGGTGAATTCCAGTCCGCGCAGGCAGAGAAATTTGACCGGCGCGCCCTGTCCCACATTGAGCACATTCTGGTGATCGTCCGGCCGGGTGATGATCACTTTTCCTTCCTCCTTCGCCACGATCCATACAGGAGCGTCCGCCGTCCCTGCGGCTCTCATATCCCACATTCTTTCCACACTGTAAGTTCCCGCGGCGATCTCCAGTTTGTCGCCCGGCTTCAGGGCTTCCACTGCCTGAACCAGCGCGGCGCCAGCCTGCTCCGCAGTCGCCCCGGCCTTGATGGAATGGGAAACCGCGCGCTTCGGGACGACGCCTGCCCACGCCGGCTCGTATCGTTCGGCGGCTTCGGCCGGATGACAGCAGATGAAGGGAAAACTCAGGGCAAGAATTGAAAAGGCAACATGCGCGGTCATAATTGCCGCATGCTGTTTGGCCCGTGACTTGAGTGCAACCGGCGCGAACTCACCAATGGCGTAGCCCATCGGAACTGACTGACCCCAGACTCTCCTGCTCGCCTCAATCCCTGACGGAGCGCATCCCTGTTGCCGCGGCGGCGTTCATTTCCTCGATCATGCTGTTCACAGGCACGCCGTGGATTCGATAGCCGGCATCCTCAGTGAGGAGATCGAAGGACCGGGTTTCGCCGGTGCGGGATTCGATGCCAGTGACCGTGCGGCTGGCGATGACCTGACCGACCCGGATGTCCCGCGCCCGGATTCCGTCCACCCGGTGCATCCCGCAAAGATCCACCGATGCCCCATCGCCGAACGTGATGTGCAGAAAGACGGTCTGCGGGTTTTCCAGGTAAGAATGTTTCTGCAACACGCGAACCGGCGTGCCGGCAAATCCCATTACCTGATCACCGGCTTCCAGTCGCTCTATCATCTGCGGTCCCGATGGGGTGTCCACCAGGGTGTGCTCCGGTATGCAGGCGAAGGCCATCTTGATTCCAGCAAGCGGCGCGGCGGTCCTGACAAGTGGCCCGATGAGGCTGCAACTGCTGAGACCAGCGGCGAAAAGCGGGATTGCCAGAGAAAGAATAGTGGATGCCAGTTTCATGAGGAGCATTCGGTGCATACTGCATCAGTGCAGCCTGCGGATTTCCGTTCGGGGACCGGAGCGGCTGCCGGGAGCGTTGGCAATTGCGAAGTCGGGCGAATCCTTTTCGCCGTCCAGGCACTGGCTTTCAAGGAGCCGAAGCCGTTGCCCTGACATACCGGCGGGCTCCGGTCGCAGCCACGGCATCACGGAAGGTGACTTCATCCACGCCATCACCGCCAGCCACCCCTTCCAGTCCCGCGCCCCCCACCGATAACCCCCGGGCACCGCCGCGCGGCCAACGAAGTAAAGGCCCCGCGTTTCCGGCCACCTGTGTTTAGGTGGTGTCTTATAACTGAACCTTGTCGCGTCAGCGACACCGGACGGTAGCCGTGGGCTTCAGCCCACGGTCCGTCCGAAACGCGGATTTCGTCGCGTAGCGACGACGGAATCCCGGAGTGCGCATCCGCTGCGGACGCGACCGGCACGGAGTTCCGGTGTCGCTACCGCGACACGAATCTCCTCACGCCCGGAACCGTGGGCTGAAGCCCACGGCTACCCTCCATGACCGCTACGCGGTCCAATCCGGGAGCCGTTTAATTAGTTATAAGACACCACCTAGAGCCTGTACGGCACTTTCCACGCCGGAGGCGTGACCGAGATTAGCCGGTGGTGGAGCGGAGCGGAACCACCGGATAAGCCCACCCGGCCCCCCACCGCCCCGGCAGGGG
>JANOZA010000544.1:0-12430 GCA_031429155.1 Verrucomicrobiota bacterium
TTTAGCCATGATGGGTAGTAGGTAGTTTAGAGTTGGATTTTGAGAGTTGGATTACTTCTTGAGGATGCCGAGGATGTCGGACTCGTTGATGAGGAGGTGCTCCTCGCCGTCGAGCTTCACTTCGGTGCCGCCGTATTTGGAGATGAGGACAACATCGCCCACTTTCACGGTGAACTCGATGGCTTTGCCGTCTTCGTCCTTACCGCCGGTGCCGAGGGCGACGACTTTCGCCTCTTGGGGCTTCTCTTTCGCGGTGTCGGGGATATAAAGTCCGCCGGCTGATTTTTCTTCGCTTTCTGTGCGCTTCACGAGAACGCGCTGTCCGAGTGGTTGGATTTTAGTAGCCATTGTGGTGTCTTTGTTTGGTTGTGTTTTGGGTTTGGTTGCCATGAGAGAGGGGACTGGTTTGGGAATTTTGAAATTGGCGGAGGGTGGGGGATTCGAACCCCCGGGGTATCGGCCTTGGAAAGCGTAGTTTTCGACGATGTTTGAATCTCTGGCGTGTAAGGGTGTACCGACTATCCCTCCGCGATACCCGCCCAGCACGTCTTTGTTACTAACTCAGCAATTAACATTATCAGTAATTTGGCAAAGTGTTTCATGGCTTCTAGGATTCGAGTTAACGAAGGGATAGCCACCCTTACCGAGATTCTGACATACGCCGTCAGCTGCGCTTTCAGTTCCAAGTTGTTTCAATGAATGGTGTGTTTGTTGGGTTGGAGATTTTACTTCTTCTCGTCCACGACTTCGAAGTCGGCGTCCACGACCTTGCCCTTCGCCTGCTTGGGCTCGCTGGACTTGGCTTCGCCGCCATCTGCATCGGGAGGAGCGCCGCCGGCATCGCCGGGATTGAAGCCGGCAGCTTGGGCGGCGGCAGCGGCCTGGGAAAACAGACGCTCCAAGTTGTCCGTGGCCTCTTTGATCTTGTCAGTGTCGCCAGTGGCGACGGCGTCAGTCACTTTCTGAACTTCGTCGGTGAGCGGCTTCTTCTGCTCGTCGGTCAGTTTGTCGCCGAGGTCGGCGATTTGCTTCTCGACCTGGAAGACGAGGGCTTCGGCTTTGTTCTTCGCCTCGGCAGCTTCCTTGCGCTTTTTGTCTTCGTCGGCGTGGGCTTCGGCGTCGCGTTTGGCGCGCTCGATTTCTTCCTGGCTGAGGCCGCTGCTGCCCTTGATGGAGATTTGCTGCGTCTTGCCGGACTTCTTGTCCTTGGCGGCGACGTGAAGGATGCCGTTGGCATCAATGTCGAAGGTCACTTCGATTTGCGGTGCGCCGCGCGGGGCGGGCTCGATGCCGTCTAGCTTGAAAGTGCCGAGCTGTTTGTTGTCGCGAGCCATCGGGCGCTCACCCTGGGTGATGACGACTTCCACGCCAGGCTGGTTGTCGCTGGCCGTGGAGAAGACTTCCGTCTTCTTGAACGGGATGGTCGTGTTCCGGGGAATCATCGGGGTGGCCACGCCGCCCATCGTCTCGATGGCGAGCGTCAGCGGCGTCACGTCGAGGAGGAGAATGTCCTTCACATCGCCCTGGAGCACGCCGCCCTGAATGGCCGCGCCGAGGGCGACGACTTCGTCAGGATTCACGCCCTGGCTCGGCTGCTTGCCGGCGAGCTTCCTGGCGGTCTCGACCACGCGGGGCATCCGCGTCATGCCGCCGACGAGCACAAGTTCGTCCACCTGGCTGGCGGAGACCTTGGAATCTTCCAGACACTTCTTCACCGGGCCGACGGTGCGCTCAAAGAGATCGTCGGTGAGTTGCTCCAGCTTAGCGCGGGTCAGGGTCTTCTGAATGTGCTTCGGCCCCGTCTGGTCAGCGGTGATGAACGGCAGGTTGATGTCGTAGCTCTGGCTGGAGCTGAGCGCGATCTTCGCCTTTTCCGCTTCCTCCTTAATGCGCTGAATGGCGTCCGGCTGGCCCTTGAGGTCCATGCCGCTGTCGGTTTTGAATTCTGCGAGGATCCAGTCAATGAGGCGATTGTCCCAGTCGTCGCCGCCGAGGTGAGTGTCGCCGTTAGTAGCGAGCACTTCGAAAACGCCGTCTCCGATGTCGAGCACGCTGATGTCGAACGTGCCGCCGCCGAGGTCATAGACCGCGATCTTCTCGTCCTTCTTCTTGTCCAGCCCGTAAGCCAGCGAGGCTGCGGTCGGCTCATTGATAATGCGGCGCACATTCAGGCCCGCGATTTCGCCCGCAGCCTTCGTCGCATTCCGCTGCGAGTCATTGAAATAGGCTGGCACCGTAATGACGGCGTCGGTGATCGTCTCGCCGAGCTTCGTCTCCGCGTCGGCTTTCAGTTTGCCGAGCACCATCGCGGCGATTTCCTGCGGGCTGTAGGTCTTCTTCTCGCCGCCGACTTCCACTTCGATGTGAGCGTCACCATTGGAAGCGGCCACGAGTTTGTAAGGGACGTTCTTGTCGGCCTCGGTCAGTTCGGAGAACTTACGCCCGATGTAGCGCTTGGCGGAGAAGATGGTGTTCCGCGCATTGGTGATCGCCTGGCGCTTAGCCGCCTGGCCCACGATGCGTTCGCCGCTTTTAGTGAACGCGACAACGGACGGTGTGGTCCGTGCGCCTTCTGAGTTTTCAAGCACAATACTCTCCCCGCCTTCCATGATGGCCATGCAGGAATTAGTGGTGCCGAGGTCTATGCCGAGAATTTTGCCCATAGGTGTGAGTTTTGAAATTGGACTCAATCACCTCTGCAATGCCCGTGCCACGACGGTCTCTTCGGTTTTAAATCATTGAGCATCAATGCCTTGACTGCATTTCCGCCAAGGCGCGAGCAATTTTACCACCGAGCCGCTGGGCCAATCTGGCGCACCGGAATGGTCACGATGGCACAGGGCGCGCACTTTGACCGCATTATCCGCAACGCCGGGTCTTGCTCCCCGCCGCAGCGTATGCAAACGGGCTCCATGCACAACCTCCCGAAATCAGCCGCCACGCTTCTCACTCTGACATTCACCGCCGCCACCGCCTTTGGCGATGGAGCCTTTTACGGCGATGCGCCCGATGACGCGCATCCCTGGGCCATTCACGATATGAACCGTCCGCAGCCGCCGCTGGTGACGCCGGGCACGTTCAGCAGCGCGGAGCAGCCGGGCAAGCCGCCGTCGGATGCCATTGTCGTCTTCGACGGCACGCCCGGCAGCCTTTCCAAATGGGAGGCCGATAAAAGCCCTTCCGAGCCCACCAAGTGGATCGTCAAGGACGGGGCCATGCAGTGCGTTCCCGGCTCCGGCTATGTCCGGACGAAGGATCAGTGGGGCGACTGCCAGCTCCACGTCGAGTGGGCCGCGCCAGCCAAGCCGGAGGGCAACAGCCAGGGCCGCGGCAATAGCGGCATCTTTCCCATGGGGCAGGTGGAGGTGCAGGTGCTGGATAATTACAACAATCCCACCTATGCCGACGGCTTCGCCGGCTCGGTTTATGGCGTAAATCCACCGATGGCCAATGCCCTGCGCCCGCCCGGCGAGTGGCAGGTGTACGACATCGTCTTTCGCCGCCCAGTTTTCAAAGACGGCAAGGCGCTCGACGGCGGTCGCCTCACCGTCATGCTGAACGGCGTGCTGGTGCAGGATTCCACGCCCCTTGAGGGCGGTGGCGGACACAGGGGCCGGAGCAAAGACCACCCGTTCCCTGAAAAAGGCCCTCTCAAACTTCAGGATCACGGCAACCCTGTTCGCTATCGCAACATCTGGTACCGCCCGCTCGCCCCGCGCGCAGTGGAGGGCGGAGACAGCGGCGCACTGACGCCCGAAGCCGCCGCTGCGAAGAAAAAGGAAATCGCCGCCAAACTCCGCTCCGTCGCCGCGACGAAAGCCGGCAAGGAAAAACTCCTCGGCCTCATGGAATCGCTCTGCTACGAGCAGGATGCCGCCACATTGAAGGAAGTGGAAACGATGACTGCCGCCTGGCTCGCCGATGTGAAGAGCACCCCGGCTGCCGGAAGAGAGGCGAAGAAGGGCGACGTTATGCAGATGAAAAACGCCGTCGCGTATCTCGCGCAATTCAAATTCGCGCCCGGTGCCTCTGCGGTGAAGGATGAAATCGAAAAGATCATCAAGGAGAACGGCTGGGATAAAAAGTAGCCCGCCTGCCACAATCCTGCGAACTACTTCCTTTCCACCGCAGCAAAGCGCTGTAGTGGCCCGAACTGTCATCCTATGAAAACCATCTTTCTCTCACTCCTGGCGCTTCCGCTTCTCGCCCTCACAGCCGCTGCGCAGAAGCCCGCCGCCGCAGAATCAGCGGCACCGGCCAAAGCAAATGTGCTGACTCCGGCGGAGACCACCGCAGGCTGGAAGCTGCTCTTCAACGGCACGGACTTGGCCGGCTGGCACAACTTCAAGAGCGACAAGATTCGCCCCGGCTGGCAGGTCGTGGATGGCGCACTGACCTGCGTGGATCCACACAATGCCGGCGATCTTGCCACCGCTGGAGAGTATGACTGGTTTGAACTGGATCTGGATTTCAAAATGGCGGAAGGCGCGAACAGCGGTGTCATTTTCCACGCGACGGAGAAGGAAGGCGCGGCCTGGGCGACGGGACCGGAACTGCAACTCGAAGACAATGCCAAGGCGACGGATCCGCAGCGCTGCGGCTGGCTCTACGGGCTCTATAAACCGGAGAATGATCCAAAGACCGGAAAGCCGCTGGACGCCACAAAACCGGCTGGAGAATGGAACCACCTCCGGCTGGTCCTCTCACCGGAAAAGTGCGTCCATGAGATCAACGGCGTAAAGTATTTCGAATACGTGCTCGGAAGTGACGACTTCAAGAAGCGCGTCGCCGAGAGCAAGTTTGGGGCGATGAAAAACTTCGCGAAGTTCGACAAGGGTCACCTCGTCCTGCAGGGCGACCACGGCAAGGTCTCGTTCCAAAACGTGAAGCTCCGCGAGATCAAATCTGAGCCTAAACCGGCGACGAAATAATGATCCCGCCCTCTGCCATCGTGTCCGTGCCGCAACCACCAGGGAAACCCGTGAAACTGGAACAGGGTCAGATTTGGAAACAGGGGGACGATTACCTTCGCATCGTGGAGTGGGAACGTCTGGCCATTGTTTACAAATCCATGAAAGACCCCGCCTCCAAAGAAGGCACGCGCCATCAGGTCACGAAGAAGGAGTTCTGCCGCCTGATCAAAGGTGCCGTGCTCCAGACACCGGAAAAAGTCACGTCCTGATTCCTCACGGCAAGCGGAAGCGCCAGAAGAGGCGATCCGCAGGCGTAACCGAACGCCAGATTGAGCGGAGGCGTCCGCTGGGGAGAAGCGTGCGTTTGCTGAGAGTGACCGGCACGTCCCATAGCGAGAGATTTCCCGAAGCCTCGGCGACAGGAGTCGCTGCGTCGGCCCCGGCGGCATGCTCGATGCTGAATTCGTAGCCCGCCAAACCGGTGCCGTGCGCGACGGGTGATTGATTCCAGAGCGAATCGCTGGTGCCGAGCCCCCATTCCATGAGCGCATTGAGGCCGTCGCCGTCGGTGTCGGCGCTGGGATTGCCGGTGAAGGTGAGAGCGTCGCTGCCATTGGGGTTTCCGTTCCCGGAGAGGCTGGGTCGCCAGTTGGCAGCGTCGCTGAGATTTAGGCCCGCGCGGGGATTGATGAGGACGAGACTGCGCCCACCGCCGTCGGAGGCGTCCGGCCAGGGATTCGCGCCGTCATAGGTGAAGTCGAGCAATGTCGTCAGGCCGTCGGCGCTCACGATCGTGACCTGCTCGCCGCCGTTGTCGAAGTTGCCGCGATAAATGCCGGCGACGGTCTGCGCCCAGCCCTGCACTTTCTGGAAAGTGAGCTGGCTGTCCACGAGCACCAGTCGCTGGCCAGGCGCGAGCAGCGTGTCGCGATTCGCGGGGAACGTGAATTCTACGCCTGCGGTAAACTTTGCGCCACGGAGGTTCACGGCACCAGGGGAGACGTTCATCAGTTCGATAAACTCACCGTCGCCGTCGCCGAGTGGATTGAAGTGCAGTTCGGAGCAGACGAGCGCGCCTGGCGGGCAGGCGTGCGGGCCGATTTGATAGAAGACTTCAGTGAGCGCGCTCCATGTTTTCGGGCCAGGCAGGTAGGCGCGGGTGCGGATGATGGTGTTTTGCGTGAGCGCTGGCGGGCTGGCGGCATTGTAAGTGAGCGCGGCGGGTGAAATGCCAGGAATGCCGCGGAAGGAGGTGAGTTCCGCAGAGACGAGCGCGTCATCGTCTGCAGCGCTGAGGTTAAGACCCTGAATGGCGAGCACGTTCGTGCCATCCACAAGCTGCGGAATGTTCGCCGTGAGGTCTATCGTTTGCCCGGCAAGCGCCGTAGCGTCGGGCGTTTCGGCTGTCGCGCTGCTTACACCGGTGAGGCTGGCGGGCGCGTTGGAGGTGGCGACACGGGTGCCATTCAGATAAGCGGCAAAGCCGTCGTCGGCCTTCACTTTCAGCGTGAGCAGCGCCGTCTGCGCGCGCTCGGCGGCAGTAAGTGAAAACGGCAACCGTAGATAGGCGCTGGCATTCACGCCCTGCATCGCAGGCGCGATATTCTGCGCAACGCCCGGCAGCAGCGCATCGCCGGGAGGGGCAAAGCCGATGCCATTCGCCGCGGCGGGCCATGCACTGTCGTCGTAGCCTGTCTGCGCCCAGGTGGCCTGGCCGACGGTGGCGGTGTTGTTGAAGAGCGTCGCGATCTCTGCCGGCGTCAGGCCGCGGCTGAATATTTTCACTTCATCAATCTGACCGTCGAACCAGCGTTCCGTCCCCGTCCCCCGCGCACCGATGGCCCAGCCGACAGTGGGCACGGTCACAGCACCGACCGCACTGGCAGCCGACGCGATCTGCACGCCGTCACGATAGAGCCTCCAGAACGAACCGTCGTACACGCTGGCAATGTGATGCCAGGTGCCCACATCATTCACGGCGGAATTCGCTCCCGTCGTGGGCCCGCTGGCCAGGACGCTGCCGGCGCTGCCCGCCCAATAGCCGCCATGGTAAGCGCCGGCGTTCACCCGCAGCGTGATCTCACCGTTCGGCGTGGTGGAATTGTCGTGCCCTTTGTTCACGATGTTCCGCAGCGTGGCGGCATTATCCGGCTTCACCCACGCGGCGATGGTGATCTGTCCGAGTATTTGAAGTCCCGCGGGATTGCCGAGCGCAACGTAATCATTGACGCCGTCCAGTTCCAAACAGCCGCCACCGAACCGCCCCGGCGACGCAATGAGTGCGCCATTGGTCAGCGTGCCGTTGAACCCGCCGGTGCTGTCGTTCGCATTCGTGTCGAAGGACCATGACGCCACGAGATTCGGAATACTGGGCTGGATGATGCCGTCGTCAGCATTCGCCGGGACGCGATACTTGCCAGCCGTGACGGGAGTGATGAGCGGCGCGTTGGGCGCAGGAGTGCCGGGCACGCGGGGATCGCTCCCGTCGGTATTGTAATAGAGCGTCGTGCCTGCCGTGGAGGACGACATGGTGACGGTGGCCCCCGCTGGAGTCACGACCGGCGCGGCGACGGCGGGATAAAATCCGGCGGTCGTATAGTGTCCGAGCACGGTCGTGGTGCGCGGCACGGTGAAGCCCGCTCCGGTACCGTTGAACCAATGCGCGGCATTGTCGCGAGCCGTGGTCCACGCGGCAGGCGTCATGTAATTCCAGCGCGCGGACTCGAACGTGAACGCCTGGTCAATGGCCGCGCACAGTTCCGTGAGCCGCGCGGCATTCCGCGCTGGGGTCATCGCGCCGCCGGGCGTGACGAAGGACCGCTGGATTCTGTCCGCGAGGATCATGCGGTAGTCGGTGCCGCCGTCTTTGTAGAGCATGGAGAATAGACTGCCGGGGCCATCTCCCGCACTCTTGCCGGGAGCCACGCGCGCCGTGCGGTCCGAGCCGGGACCGGCGTACGGCTGGTAATAAAGATAGCCGTCCGCGTCGTTGAGCATGAACTTATAGCCGTGCCCCATGCCGGCGGGTCCGCTGCACCGGTATTCGTCCTCCGATTTCCCAAACATCCACATCGTCATGTAGTCCACATACTGCGGCACGTCGAGATATGGGCGGAGCTTGTCGTAAGTATTCGGCCCCGAGCGCGCGAGGGTCTTCAGCCGCGCCCACGAGACATCCGTGCCGTCGTAGGGCAGGCCGGGATCCGCCCAGCCGCCGACATTGAGATTCCCATTCACGCTTTCGTAGTCGGTGTCGAGACCGCCGTAGTAGCTCGCCATCCAGTCCGCGCTCCAGCGCTCGCGCAGATGATAGACGCCCCAGTAGAGTCCATTGAGATAAAGATGAACCCAGCGCCCGTGCGGCGACGCGCTGCCCATGTCGAGCATGGTCGCGTCGGTGAACATATTCGACAGATAGAAGCCGCGGCCCTGCATGTCGTGCGAGCCGTTGCGCAGTTCGATCTGATCGAACTCCGTCGCCGCCGCCATGCCGCGCTCGAATCCGGTAAAGAGCGGGAACTTCAGTTTCGACGCGCCGTACTCGCCTTTGAACGAAACACGGAAACTCTTCTTGGCGAAGTTGGTGAACGCGCCGCCGAACAACTGCGCGCCGCACGGCACCACGAAGCCCGGACCGCCCGCGGGGTCGAGCCATTCCAGCGTGCCGAGCTTGTCCACGCCGCCGTCAATGACCACGCCGGGACCGGTGGTGAAGCACATCGTCGGCACTTGTTTCAAGGCCGCGTCCGCCTGCGCATCCGTGAGGGCGGTGGCGGTAGCGGGCGCGACCCAGCCGTTGGCGGCGGCGGTGGCTTTGACGCTCGCGGTGAAGATGTAAGTCTGCGTGTCCACATTCGTCGGTGCCCAGCCGGTCAGGAATGCGGCGGCGCGGATTACCGTGGTGGCGGTGACATTGATCGGCGCGGTATAGACCGTGCCAGTCGTGGCCGTGGGCGCGGAAGTGTTCGTCGTGTAGCGAATCTGCGCGCCGGGCGTGGCGCAGGTAATGGCCACGGATTGAGCCGCGGAGTAAAAGCCACGCCGCACACTGAACACCGTGTCCTCCACCACGCCGTCGTAGCGCGTGCCGTTCGCCGCATTCGGCGTCGGCGTTTTATAAAAGCCCGGCACGCCCGCGGTGACGCCGTAACTATGGTCGCTGGTCTGCGGCGGAAACAAAAGCGTGGTCGGATAATCCGCCGGGAATTTGCTGATTACCGTGACGCCATCGCGCGCGATGAGACCGAGATATTCGCCGTCGGGATCGAGCGAGAAATTCGTGTGCGGCGTCGTGAGCGCGGGCGACGGCGTGTTCGTGTTGGAGGCAAAGACTACCGCGTAGCCGCCGCCCGGCACAGTGAAGGCGGGGAACTGCCACTTGGTCAGATTGTTCGCGCGGTCGGTGAGATAATGGCCGGCCAGGTTTATCGCGAAAGCATTCGGGTTGCCGATCTCGATCCAGTCAGGCTTGTTGCCATTCGCATCCTGAAGCCCGCCGACATTTGAGGCGAGGAACTCGCTGATAAACGCCGGCTGCTCCACGGCATCCACGCCGATGGTCACCGTGCGGGTCGTGATGCCCGCGCCATTCGTGGCCGTCAGCGTGTAGGTCGTCTGCACCGCGGGCGTCACCGTCACGGAACCCGCCGGCCCGGTGAGTGCGCCGATGCCCTGGTCCATGCTCAACGAAGTGAAGCCCGCCACATTCCATGACAGCACCGCCTGCGTTGGCATCCCCGGCGCGCCGGTCGCCGTGATATTGCCAACGTCCGTGCCGAAGTAATGCACCGCCGGCTTCGGTGCCTCAAAGACCTCGATCTCCGCGATCTGCGGCGCGGTGAGCGTGTTCGCGACATTCGTCAGCCGCACGAAGCGCCCGCGAAACGTCCCCGCCGGATGCTGCGCCGCTGTGATGTGATCCACCGCGCCCTGCACGTTGTTCGAGCCATCGGCGCGGATTTCATAACCCCAGCGCTCCACGCCGGGCGCGCCGGAACCATTGTCAGAATAGACGGCCATGCGCACACGGGAGAGCTTATTCGTGCCGTCATTTACGCGGCTGTAGAGATCAATGGCCTGGAGCGGATATTCCTGCCCAAGATCAATCTGGTAGTAGAAGCCGATACTACCCGCCGCCGTCGGTGCCGTGTAGGTGGAATTATCGCCATCCGTGACATTGGCCGCGACGGGCGACACCGCGCCGCTGGCGAAGACGGGACGCTGGAGAGCGATATTGCTGTCGGACGCCCGGCTCAGCGCCATGGGCGCGATGAAGCAGGCGATGAGAGAAACCGCGAATGAAGAAGGGAGTGGGCGCATATGGAGAAGAGGGGGGGCACAGCGTCCCACAACGCGGCCTGCGATGGCAAGGATTATATCTCAGCGGAACAAAAAAGCTCCCCGCCCTGCGCTCAATGCGCCCGGCGACGGGTCAGCATGATCTCATTGCCGTCCGGATCCACGCACATGGCAAGGTGCGGCGGCTCGCCGTCCTCGTCCTGCGGCTCGCGCTGCAATTGCCCTCCTGCGGCCACGATTTCCGCCGCGCCGGCGATCACGTCCGCCACCTGAAAACTCAGGCCCGTCCACGTGCGGGTGCCTTCGCCGCCGCCGTGGATGCCGATCACGCCATTGGCCACGCCGACTTCACTGATGATCTGATTCTGCTTGAGCACGGTGCCGCCGAAGACACGCCGATAAAATTCCACTGCACGGTCCATGTCCGCAGCCCAGATCACATATTTCAGACGTTCAACAATCATGCGCTCCTCCTTGAACGGCGGCACACGTTTGCCCAGGGCGGAATTTCAGCAGTCACTTCGCCCCCTCCACCGTCAGCAGATAGCTGTGCCACTCGCCTCCTTTGTCGAAAGCATCCATGACGCAAAGAAAGACCGGGCCGTCTGCCGGCGCGGTAAAGACGAGGACGGGATCGCGGGTTTCCGCATCGTCGGACATGGCGAGGAACTGGCCGCGGGCATCGTAGCAAGTGAGCACAGCATCCATGAGCAGCATGCTGCCGCCGGTGACGGTCACCTTCAGTTTCTGGCCGGCCTTGGCGGGGAACTCATACACGTCCACATCCTTCTCGCCCTGGATGCTGCCGCGGATGGATTTGCCAGGCTCCAGCTTCTGCGTCTCCAGGAAGCCACTGTTCGGCTCCTTCTCTTCCACAGCGTTCGCGGCGGCGAGCACGGGGATTGTGCCTGGGACTTCCCCGGCGGGCGTGACGATCGTGTATTCCAATGGCCCGGCTGGAAGATCAGCAGGCAGGGTGAGTTCGGCGAGGATCTGGGATTCGCCGACGACCTTGTTCTCCAGACCGTTCGGCTGCGCGGCGTCCTTCTTCTCTTTGATCATCGCCTTCACGCCGGGTGCTTTGGGAAACCGGAGTTCGCTGGCGTCCTTGAGTTTGAAGCCCCGGATCTTTAGTGTCGCCGTGCCGCCGGTGACGAGCGCAGCGGGTTCGACGGCGGTGATGCCGGGCAGCACTTTCGGCGGCTCCTCTCCGGGCACAGCGGTGCAGCAGGCTAAAAACAACGGTGGGGCGAGGCTGCGCCCGAGCCAGCTTTGGGATCGCCTCATGCGTAGAGTTCCGTCACCGGCGCGCCTTCAGCCAAAATGCTCACGGGGCGGCCTTCGGGCGTGAGCAGTTCCTTTGCGGGATCAATCCCCAGCGCGTCATAGACGGTCCACGCGACATCCGCCGGGCGCACCGGACGGTCGGTTACGAAAGCGCCGTTTTTGTCCGTAGCGCCGATGACCTTACCCTGCGCGACACCTGCGCCAGCCCAGAGCATGGAACCCGCGCGGCCCCAGTGATCACGCCCGGCTTTGTCGTTCACCTTCGGCGTGCGCCCAAATTCCCCCATGGTCAGCACCAGCGTATCCTTGAGCAGCCCGCGCTGATCGAGGTCGCGAATCAGCGCGCTGTAGCCCTGATCGAACTCCGGCAGCTTCTTGTCGAGGCTCTTGAAAATGTCCCCGTGGTGATCCCAGCCACCGTAGTTCACGGTGACAAAACGCACCCCGTTCTCCACCAGCCGCCGCGCCAGCAGCGCGCTCTGGCCAAACTCGTGCCGGCCGTAGTCGTCGCGCAGTTTGGCGTCTTCCTAATCAATGCCGAACGCCGCCTGCGCCTGCGGCGAGAGCACCATCTCCGCGGCCTTGCGGCTGAATTCATCGTACGTCGCTATCTGGTCGTTGCCCTTCACTTTGTCGGCTAGTTGATCAACGGCGGCGAGCAGCGACTTGCGGCGCTCCAGCATCTGCGGCGTCAGTCCGGCGGGCGCGGAGAGATCGCGCACCCGGTAGTTCGCGTCGTTGGGATTGCCGGCTTTGAAGGACTCGCACCGTCCGCCGAGCCACACGCTTTTCCCCAACTCCCAGGTGAATGCAGGATTCTTCGGCACCGCGACATACGGCGGCACCATGCCGGAAAATCCCGTCTCATGCGCCACGATGGCTCCGATGGCAGGATGATCGCCAAACGCGCTGCCGAACCGTCCTGACAATAC
>JANOZA010000545.1:0-18107 GCA_031429155.1 Verrucomicrobiota bacterium
AAAGCAAGTATCTGTCGAACCACATGACCACCTTTGTCCGTCAGGTCGGGCATACGGAGGTCCTCCTCGCATCCCTGATCTCGGGCCTGACCAACGTCGTCGCCTTCACCGTGGATGAACTCGGCCACCACTACACCGGAATCCCGGGAATCGAAAAGGAGAACGTCAACATGCACGATGTGGGGCACGGCAAGGTCATCGCCGGGCTCAAGGCTGAGGAAATCCGGAAGCGCAGCGAGCACCATCACATGGAGTTGGTCAACATGATCGTCACGCGATTGAAGAGCGTGCCTGAGGGCAAGGGCACCATGTTCGACAACACCATGCTCTGCTATTTCCCCGACTCAGGGGAAACGCACCACAGTCACGGCACGGAGTTTCCCTTTGTCGTTATGGCGGGAAGCAACGCCAAGCTCAAGCTGGGTCGCCGCTACATCCGCCTTCCATACTGGGGCAGCGAAGGGCACAAGACCCTCGGCAACTGGTACACCACCATTCTCAACGCCCACGGCAATCCGATCAAGCACTTCGGCGACTTCGACCCTGCCCTCAAGGGCGACCAGGCCGGACCGATCAAGCAGTTCCTCGGGTAGGGAGACTACACTCAAGGACGTGATTCGAAATCCTACCATCCGTTAAGGCTGCATCTAAAACTTCGATGATATCAAAGTTACCATTCAACATGGCCAAAGCGTTCGCCTGTTTGCTTCTCCTGACGGCAACCTCTCAAGCGCAGAAGGTGGATGATGTTCCGATCATAGACTGCCATGTACACCTGTGGGACATTGACCGACCCGCCGGGCTCACTTGGATCAAGAAGGACGACAAGGTGCTCTATCGTTCGTTTATCCCGATGGTTCACGAACCGATTGCCTTGGCCAACGGGGTGCGGGGCGTGGTCGTCATTCAGGCGGGGCAAAGCCTGCCCGACAACCAATGGAACCTTGACATTACCGCGCACAACAAGGCGCTCTACTGCGGGGTTGTGGGGAATCTCTCCGAGGTCATCGGCACGCCGAAGTTCAAGCCGCTCTTCGAGGTGCTCTGTAAAGACCCGCGTTACGTCGGCTACCGTTTGTCCGGGCGGTATCAGGAGCAGCTGACCGAGGCGTTTTATCAGGATCTGCGGCTCACAGCCGAGAAGGGGAAAGCCATTGATTTTCTCGTCGGCGGATACCGTTTTGAGGACATAGCGGGTATCTCCAGGCGTCTCCCGGATCTGAGGCTCATGCTGGATCACTTCGGTGGCGTGAAACTGGATGGCTCACCTCTCGATCCTAAGTGGGTAGCGGGATTGCGCGCTGTGGCCCAGCATAAAAATGTGCACTGCAAAGTCTCAGCCCTGTACGGGCGCGTGGAAAAGCAACCCGCGCCACAGGACATCGCCTTTTACTCCCCGGTCATTGATCTGGTCTTTGATTCCTTTGGCGAGGATCGCTTGATTTTCGGCAGCGATTGGCCGGTGACGGAGACGACGGGGGATTACGCATCAGTGATCAAGCTCACCAAGGAGTATTTCGACCGCAAAGGGCGCGGTGTTTCGGAAAAACTGTTCCATAAAAACGCTGCCGCATTCTACCGGATTGCGAAGTTAGATCCTGGGAAATGAGGCATGCAAAATCAGACCAGTGCGGCTCTGCTCCATTCGCCGCCAGTATCGGCCAAGCCCATCCGCATTTGCGCCAATGGAAAATCTGGCGTGCGGGCCTGGAGGGTAGAACATGAATGGACGACTGAGGGTGTTCACAGGGGATCACCTTCGGATCCGTCCAGCACCGCAGCCATCACTGGCTGCGGTGTCTGTTTATTCTGCTGAAGCCGGGAGGCGGCAAGGACCGGAAAGGCATGTGGACAGCGGCTGTGCCATTTAGTATAGACTGCGGCTGTGAAGTCTCTCCCCATCCTCGCCGCCATTTTCTGCCCATGGATTCTCTCCGCCGCGCCTGTCGGCAAGAGGGCCGGGGCGGAGCCCAAAGCCCCTGCTGTTTCCGGGATCCTTCCTGCTCAGGCTGAAAAGCTCGCTGCCGCCATCACGATTGGGCAGGCGTGGCAGGAATACATCAAAGCCGGAACGCCCGCAGTGGGCATGAAGCTGTGGGGCTACGATGCCTTTCAGGGAACTACGGAGCAGGAAATGCTGCAGCGCATTGAGGCACAAAACATATCTCTCGGTTCCGTGCAATACACCGGGCTGCTCACCGACCGGTGCCTCATCGAAATGGACAGCCCCGCCGGTCCTGACGGTGGAAGCGCCGGCACGCTCATTACTCTCCAGTGGTTCAGCGAATATGGAAAGGGAATCCGCCGCGAGTATCTGGTGCTGCAGGAGCCTGCCAAGGGAGGGGCCGGCCTGAAGATCACCGGTCTGCGCCGTGAGGAACTGCCCGCAGGACGTCGCGGCCTCTTCGAACTGGCTGCGGGCACCGGCCAACTCGCTCTGCTCAGGCTGCATGGTGCCCCCCGCGTCCGGTGGGAGCCGTGGCAGCGCGAAGCCGCGGCACTTGCTGCGAATTTGAAGATCTCCCTGCCGGATATGCCGGAGGTTGCGGCAGATGATAAAACGGGAGGCGAGAAACTGATCAAACTGGTGATGGAGCAAGCGCCGGCGCTTTTCGAAAAGTCGGGCGGCGGACCGGAGATGAAGTCCATCCTCAACGCCTTCGCATTGCTCATGCTCTACTCGCCTGGTGAGGAAACGAGCACGCGGCTCGCCGTATTGTCAGGCAGTGAAGCTGAGAAGGCTAAGGTCCCGGCCGAAATCTGGAAGCCGCTCATCAAAGCCGTGTCGGATAAAGCGACGATATCTGAGGTGCACGAATGTGTGCAACGCATGGCGGCGGGCATTTCTGAACACATCGCGGGGGAGGAAGCAACTGCCGCCATCAGGAAAGCCCCGAATGATATCCTCGCCCGGGCTCTCACCAACATGGCTGCGATGCCGAACTATGTCGTCCGCGCTGATTTAACTGCCACTGATGGGCGCAAGTCCACACTGGAAGCCTCGCTCGCCCCGGGGGCGATGCACCTGATCATGCAGGGATTCGACGGTCGTCGCGAACGCCGTCATGTCTCCAGCAAAGGCTTTTTCCTCAGCATGGACGAGGGTGAGACTTGGGTGGAGGATAAGGATAAAGACACCTCTGTCGGCCTCTGTCGGACGCTTCAGGCACCCCTCGACATGACTCTTAAGGTGACAGAGAGGCACGAGTATTCCCTCGCCGCCGTGGAGAAGTTCGAAGGCGAAACCCTCTACCGCTTCGAGAGTGCCCCCATTACTGGCCCAGCGCCGCCGGTTTACTGGGTGCTGATGAGTCGAGGCGGTCCTGTCATTCGCCGGGCCCGCATCAGTCAGACATTTGGCGACCTCAAAACTGAATCGCTGATGATCTACACACGCATTGGGAGAACCTCGGAAATCCCGGAACTCGAGGAGATCAAGGGACAGTGAACCGCGCCGGAATTTTATTCCGTTGCACCAGGCGGAGGGACTCTTAGCCTCCCATCGCAGACCCGCCGGACGCCAGTCCCGCAGGTTTGCCGGCTCCTGACGATAACCAGCCGTGGGGAGCCCGTTTCCATGTTCGACTTTCTCAAACGACAGAAACTCCAGAGGCAGGGCTACTCCTGCGGCAAGAAGCGCCGTGAAAGTAGCATCGGCGAATGGGCGGAGATCCTTCGCACCAGCCCATACGTCCGTTTGCTTATCCTCGCAGGGTTTCTCTCCGCCCTGGGCGTGCTCGTCGGCTACCTGCCGGACACGTCCACTTTCAAAATGCTGCCTCCAGGCATGGGCACCGCCGCCATGCTGTCATTGCTCCCTTTGAGCCTCGCGCACTTCAAGCTCCATCACCGCAGTGAATTTCGCCGGAACAGCCGCTGCCTGCTGGTTTACGGACTTATCCTCCTGCACCTCGCCCTGCTCGCAGGAGTCTGGAAAGTGGTGCAAATAAACGGGCTCAGCGGAAACTATCCGCTGCTCCTCGCTCCCGCCGCCCTAGCGCCGATGACGCTGACGCTGCTGCTCGGTAAACGTCACGGAGTCTTCGCTGCCGTCTATGTCAGTCTGTGGGGGGCATTGCTGGCGGGATGGGATTACGCGCTGCAGTTCGCCATTATCAGCGCCGTCACCGGTCTCGCCGGCTGCTGGTCAGTCCGTAAACTTCGTAAACGGAGCCAGCTCATGCGTGCAGGCATTTACGCTGGCCTCGGCGGATTCTTTGCGATGGTGCTCCTGCGTCTCGCGGAAGGTATGGCGGGAGATGCATTGCGAACGCTCGTTCTTGAATGCGGCGTCAGCGTGCTTACCGGCATTTTCACCGCCATGCTCGTTGGAGGAATGTTGCCCGTGCAGGAAGCCATCTTCCGCGTCACTACCACCATTTCATGGCTCGAACTCGCGGATCTCAACCATCCGCTGCTGCGCCGCATGACCCTGGAGGCTCCCGGCACGTATCACCACAGCCTGATGGTCGCGAATCTTTCCGAAGCCGCCGCCGAGGCGATCGGAGCAGACGCCACCGTCTGCCGTGTCTGCTCCTATTTCCATGATATCGGTAAGATATTGAAGCCGGAATATTGTATCGAGAACATCACCGAGGATGACAACCCGCACGATGACCTCACGCCGAACATGAGTGCGCTCGTTGTCATCGCCCACGTCAAAGACGGAGTGGACCTCGCCTGCCGCCATAAATTGAATCGCGAAATCATAGACGTCATCCAGCAGCACCACGGCACTTCGCTGGTGTATTATTTCTACCGCCGTGCACTCGATCAGCAGGAGGAAATCAAGAAGGCGGTCGCCGAGGGGCGTGCCGCCGAGTCCGACGTGCCGGAAGTCAACGCCTCCACCTACCGCTACCCCGGGCCGAAGCCATCCTTCCGTGAAAGTGCCATCATCAGCCTTGCTGATGCCGTCGAGAGCGCCAGTCGCACGCTTACCAAGCCCACGCCGCAGAAAATTGAGGCCCTCGTTGATGAGATCATTCGCGGACGCCTTCGCGACGGACAACTCGATGAGTGCGATCTCACGCTGCGTGAACTCAGCCTCGTGAGGGCGTCATTTGCCAAAACCCTGCGCACCAGCCTCCACCGCCGGATACCGTATCCGGATGAGAAGGAGGAGAAAAAGGACGAGCCGCGCGCCGCTACGGAGCGTCTCGATGAGCGTGACCGCACCGACAGCTTAGAGCGGCCGCGCAAAGGGGTGAAATCCGCCAGGGCATCTACCGCGACGAACATCATTCCCATGCCCGCCGCTTCGCCGGATGACAAAAGTGCGGCAGGAAGCTGACTCGAGAGATGAAATTCCTCACACTGATCCGTCACGCCAAGAGCAGTCGCGACAATCCGCTATTGGCGGATCACCTCCGCCCCCTCAATCCCCGCGGAAATCGGGATGCGCCGGCGATGGGTAAGTATCTCGACGCCACCTTCAGGTTCGCACCGGACCGCATAATCAGCAGCCCTGCCACCCGGGCGCTCGCCACGGCTCGCCTCATCGGAGAGAGAATCGGCTATAACGAATGGCAGATCAGCCAGGAAGAACGCATCTACGAAGCCCCTGTGGGCGCTTTGCTCGAGGTCGTCCGGGAATTGCCGGACACTCATTCCCACGTTTGTCTCGTCGGGCACAATCCGGGGATGGAGAATTTTACCAACTGGCTCTGCGGCACGCGTGTCGTCTCCGGTGTCGTTACCTGCGCTGTCATCATGCTCGAATTCGACACTGCCTCATGGGGAACGGTCGCCGCCGGCAAAGCCAGGTTGCGTGAGTATATCTACCCTGAACTAATCGGTCTGAGGAGGGACGAGAAGTGAAGGATGCCCGCGAGTCCGCAACTCGTGCCGTTCAACTCGATCAGGAGTGAGCAGTCGCGCGACCGCCGAATGGTATCAACTCTTCACCACAATCCCAGCAGTGAAAGCACCTGCCGCCCGGCGGTTCTCGCCATGGCAGTCAGAGAAGTCCGACGCCGAAAGCTCAGCGCGCCATTGGCCCGAAACCGGGAGATCCGCCAGAGAGTTCCGTCCTCGCTGAGAGTCGGGACTACCGTTCCGCGCCCCCAGAGACGCGAGGAATCCCGCACGAAGGCGTATTTGAAACGTGGATTTTTCATTGGTCAGGACGGAGTGTCGAAAGGCGTATTCCTTAAGATGTCCAAAGTTTCCCAAGGTCCAGGGCTTTCTATTCCTTATGGAAGGCCGAGAGTTTCATGGTGGTGAGACTGAATCAGAGGAATGGGAGGTAGAAAGTTTCGATAAGACAGACAGTTGAGCCGCGTGTTGCATCCCGGCGGCACACGGCTACTATGCGCGCCGGTTCTTCCCTATGAAACTCCTGCTCCGGCTCTTTGCCGTCCTTATCCTTACGCTTACGGCTGTTGCAGCGCAAACCACTGCGCCTCCTGCCGGAAATCCCGCAGGTCCCGCCCCGCCGGCCGGGACTGTTCCTTCTGCGGTGCCTGCGGTTGGCGAGCCTGCTCCTGCTGCGGCGCCCGTCAAAGCGCCCGTCGAAGATGAGTCCATCGCTGACATGCTTAAAAAGGGAGGCGTCACCATTTACTTCCTCGGTGGGCTTTCTGTCGTGATGTGCGCGCTTATCGCTTTTTACCTGCTGACGATACGCCGCGGAGCCGTAGTCAGTGATCACTTCATGCGCACTGCGGATACGCTCATCCGCAAGCAGGACTACATGGGTCTCCTCGCGGTCTGTAATCGCCGGAATGAGTGTATCGCCAGCATCACCCAGAAGGCGATAGATTTCGCCACCAAGAATCCCACGGCTACGTTCGATGAGGTGCGCGAGGTCACAGAAAGCGAGGGGCAGCGCCAGGCTAGCCGGATCAACCAGCGAATCACCTACCTTGCTGACGTGGGTGCCGTAGCTCCCATGATTGGTCTCTTGGGCACTGTGATCGGCATCTTTAAGGAGTTTAAGAACATTTCCAAGAAGGACATGCTCGCTGCACAGATGGAATTTGCCGGAGGCACCGCCGAGGCGCTCATCAACACCGCAGCCGGCCTCGCCATCGCCATTCCCAGCATGATCATCTACTCTATCTACAAGGGGCGGGTGAATTCGCTCATTTCCGATCTCGAAGCTGCCGCCACCCACATCATGGCTCTGCTGGCGGCTCAGTATAAGCGCGTGACTGCTCAGGCCCGCGCCCAACAGCAGGCGGCTCAGGCACCGCAACCCGCCCCGCGCCCGGTGCGCTAAAATTTCTGAAATGAAATTCCGCGTCACCCATCAGCAGGGCCATAACGGCATGAATCTCGTGCCGCTCATAGATGTGCTGTTCATTCTGCTCATCTTTTTCATCGTCACATTCGCCATGGCGCGCTTTGAGACGGAATTGAACATCAGTGTTCCGGCGGCAGAGTCAGGTGTCCAGGGAGACCGCAGGGTGGGGGAACTTGTGATCAACATTCGCAGGGACGGAACCCTGGTTTGGAACAGTAAAGTAATGAATGAAGATCAATTGATGGCGCAGTTGCAGGAGATTGCGCGTTTCGACCGCAAGAGGGCTATCATCATACGCGGGGACGAGCAGACGGAATATAAGCAGATTGTGCGCGTGCTCAGCGTGACGCACGCATCGGGCCTGCACCATGTATCCTTTGCTACAACCACACCGCAGCAGGATTAAGGCTGCGTCACTTTCAGGCGCATGAACCGGGGGGCTGCGGATGCAGTCGGGATGTCGAGCAGGGTGACGGTGCGGGCCGCTCCGGTGCCGGTTTCATTTACAGCGTAGCCGGGCGTCAGAGTAGTGAACGGCGTGGCATTGGCACTGATGGCGCAGTCTTCCCAGCCGGCGGACGGATCATTGCTGGCCTGAATGGTGAGAGTGATGCCAGTGCTGGAAATCTGGCGTTTGAAAGTCAACTCCCTGCGCATGGTGACGGGATTCACAGAGGGCACGGGAAGAATGGCTGTCCCGGTGGAGTGGCCGACGGGATCGCCGCCAAGGGCGTATTCAAAGATATTCGGAATACTGTTGAAGTTGGGGTCAGCGTCGGGGGCGGCATCGCCCGTGCCCTCGGGATTGTCGAACCAGGTTTCATTCCATGCCGCCAGGCCCGCTGAGCCTTCGCCGGTCAGAGAGATCAAGAAAGGATTCTTAGGGCCGGTCACGTTGCTGGTGATCCGGATTGTGGAGGTTTGCAGGCCAACGGCCATGGGCGAGCAGGTCACGGAAAAGGTGGTGCTGCTGCCCGGCGTGAGCACGGAGCTGCCGGGGGCGCTCACCGCAAAGCTATCGGTGTTAGGCCCCGCCAGGCTCACGGTGAGGTTGATTAGATTCGCGATGCCGCTGTTTCTCACTGTGACGGTCCGCGCCGGGCTGGTGCTGGCGAGGGGCAATGAACCAAAGGAAATGCTGGCGGTGCCGTGCTCCAGCGTTGTGCCCGCCGGTTCCTCCACGGCGATGTCCGGCGCGTCACCAAAGTTCGAGCGCGTCTCCAGAAATCCCGAACCGCGGCTGCCGGAACCGTTGCGGGCAACAGCCCGAAGCTGACCATTCGGTGGGAGAGAAGGATTCAACAGTTCCCAGTCGGCCGTCGTCCCGATCCTTGTGCCCATTCCGAGATCTGAAAAAGTCAGGCCTCCATCGGTGCTAAGTTGGAAAGCCACTCCTTCGATCTCATGCGAGGATCCGCCCCGCATCCAAAGAACCCGCGAGGGGTCCGGGGCAGTCAATTTGTTGATCGCCTCATCGTTGTTGAGAAGCGCAAAGCGATTACGCGTGCCGCCTGCCTGGAGTGAACCAAATTCTCCCCCAAGGAGGACTTTCCCGTCCGTTTGAATGCCAAGGCTGAAGACCCTCGCGTTCGGTGCTGGATTGAAACCCGGATCGACGGTGCCGCTGATATTGAGTCTGGCGGCGTATTTTCTATTGGTTGCTGTCGAACTTCCGTTTGGCTTGAAGAATGTGAATTCACCTCCCACCAGGATTCGCCCGTCGGACTGGAGGGCCAGGCATTGAACGTAGCCTCCGGGACCAGGATTGAAGCCTGTGTCGAGTCCGCCGGTTGGAGTGAGTCTGGCGAGGTAGTTTCGGGGAGTCGCCGCTGCGGTGGTGGGACGCAGTGACGTGAAGGCTCCACCGATAATGATTTTCCCATCCGGCTGCACAGCGATGGAATAGACCCAGTTATTCGGTGTCGGACTGAATGCCGTATCAACCGTCGCGTCTGCGTTCAGCCGTCCAAGGAAATTTTGAGCGCCGCCAGCGGTGTTGAACTGTCCGCCGATGAGGATCTTTCCGTCCGGCTGCAGTGCCAGGCAATAAACGAAGTCGTTCGCTATGATGTTGAACATTGGATCAATGCTCCCGTTGGCTTCAAGCCTTGCGATATAGGTTGTGGGAAATCTTACTCCAAGCGGGGCAGGGGTCAGGGAAGTGAAGTAACCTCCGATGAGAATCTTCCCGTCCGGCTGCAAGATTACACTTGAGACGTGGTTGTCAGCATTGGGGTCGAAGCCGGCGTCAACGCTTCCATCAGCATTCACCCGGGCGATGTAGTTGCGGGTGACAAAGGGAGCCGAAGAGGTGGGATTGATTTTCGTGAACAGGCCGGCTAGCAGGATTTTTCCGTCGGGTTGGATGGCCACGCTGTAGACCCAGTCGTTTGTTTTGACGCTGAAACTCAAGTCGAGGGTTCCGTCTGCATTGAGCCGCGCAATGTTACTCCGAGGGGTGCCCAGAACAGAGCTGAAACTGCCCGCGATAATTACCTTTCCATCAGGCTGAATTGCTGTGGCCCGGATAAATTCGCCAACGATGTTGGCGTCAAAGGGAGCAGACGATCCTGGCCCCTGAGCCACTGCCGGGCGAGCGGCACTGAGGAAGACTACCGCGGCAGCGAGTGTGAAGGCATTCCTTAAACCAAACTGAATGAGGGAGCGGCACTGGGGCAGGACGGATGATTTCATGGTGAAAATTGGAGAGAAGGCAGCGGATTGATATAGGCTGCGGTGATGGGAGGCGAGTAAAAAAGTTGAGCAAATCGTTTCCCATTGCTGTCTGCGGGGTGCCACATTGTCCTCAGGGGGGCGTCGTCCCGAATAAGGGATCCGTCCGGCGAAGTGTGGCACAGATGAAAGCCAGTTTTGTCATGCCGCTTGGAGTGGGGCCATATCACGAAACCTGCTGAACGAAGAACGCGCCATCCAGACTGTAGGCGTCTGGTGCCTGGGTTCGGCGACCGATGTTGTGCGGTCCAATTGGCGTTGCCACGCAGCCAAAGGCTGAACTCAGCGCTAGTCACACTGATAGCCCGACGGCTGTCTAAAAGTGGCGATCCCCGCTCGCCCTCCGCGCTGACAGGGCGCCGGCTCCTGCCGGGGCGATACTGCGGTCCCCTGTAGACATCAGCACCGTTGACCCAACAAGAGCCGACGCACTGTCAGCTCGGAGAGGGATTATGGAGGGCTTCCCTGCTCAGGTAAGCGTATGCTTTTGACGGGGGGCGGTGCAAGTGGTTTTGTCTCCGCATTCGCGTTCCCCCCTTACCACGCAGACTCCTGATGTCCCGGAAGCCAACTCCCGGATGCTAACCAGCAGCAGCCCGCGGGCCAGCTGGGCAGCATCAGGGCCTTGTTTCATAAGGGCACCGGGCAGTTCCGGGAATTTCAATCTCTCTTCGGCTTTTTACTTCTCCGGATCACAATCGTTGATGGCATTGATGAATTGCCGGTATCTCCCAAAATTCCTTCGGTAGGGAGTGAAGATAAGACGTGGCAGGTGAGCGATGGTTTCCTCGTCCTGTTCCTCGGGCAGTGGGCCGTCCTGGGTAATGAGACCTGTCTTGAGCATGTCGGCGAATCCGAAGTTCAGATCAGCAAGCTGAGCCTCGCTCAACCTGCGCTGGAGACGGAATACGACCCGCTCCTTCACAAACCGGTAGGAGTGGAAGACGCGGTAGAAGTTCTTCACCTCATGCACCGCCTCCTCGATGTCATCAGTGATCTTAAAGAGCGAGAAATCCTCCTCACTGATGAGATGCCGCCGGAGCAGGTGATCGCGCAGGAAATTGTCGAAGGTCTTCCAGTAGTCGCCGCCAGGAGCATCCACCATGACGATGGGAAGGATGGCGCTCTTACCGGTCTGGATGAGTGTGAGGATTTCAAAGCCTTCGTCCATGGTGCCGAAGCCGCCGGGAAACAGCGCGAGGGCCTCGGATTCCTTCACAAACGTCAGCTTGCGGGTGAAGAAGTAGTTGAAGTTCACAAGCTTGGGATCGCCCTCGATGGTGTCGTTGGCACTTTGCTCAAAGGGCAGCTTGATATTGAGACCGAAGCTGTTGTCGCGCCCGGCACCTTGCTGAGCAGAGCCCATGATACCCTCGCCTGCGCCGGTGATGACCATGAACCCCTCTTCCACCATGCGGCGGGCAAAGCTGGAGGCGGCTTTGGCTTCCGGCATGTTCGGATCCGTGCGCGCCGAACCATAAACGGCGATCTTGCGGCGGTTGTCGTAAGGACGAAAAACGCGCCACGCGTTGCGCAGTTCCTTACAGACCCGGTTGAGGAGTTTCAGTTCAGCCACACTGACGTCGTGCTTCGCCAGCCGCAGCGCAGAGATGATGAGTTCCTCAATGAGATCGGCGTTGGCCTTGCCCTTCCAGTCCTTCACCAGTTGATCCACGCGCTCGTCAAAGGCCGTATCGCCGGTGGTGGTCCGCCGTCCGCTCAGCGCGAATATGCCGCCGGCTGTGAAATCCTTGCCGGCTTTGTCGTGGGGGGTGTCTTTCATTTTAGTTTTCCAATGGAATGTGGACCTTAAGCCCGGTGCTGGGCATCGCCACTGCTTTTCCACTTTCCCTCGCCGCCGCCCGGTCCTAGACGCAGCGATGCGCATCTCCCGCAAAGCCGAATACGCCCTGCGCGCGCTCACCGCCATGGCCCGCAAGCCACCCGCCACCACCTCGCAAATCGAGGAACTGGCCTCCGCGGAACACATCCCGCTGAAATTCCTCGAGCAGATTCTCCTCACGCTGCGAAAGGCCGGTCTGCTCAAGAGTCGCCGCGGTGTCGGCGGCGGTTACCAGCTCGACCTTCCTGCTGCCCGAATCAGCATCGCCGACATTCTCACCGCCATTGACGGTCCTTTCCAGCCAATGAGTTGCACGCCTTCCGAGCCAGGCAAAAATCTAAAAACCTCCTGCGAGTGCGGCACTCCCGGCGGCTGCGGCTGCGGAAGAATTTTCACGGACCTGCAAAGCCAGGTCCATGCTTTCCTCTCCTCCACAAGCCTCGCCGATGTACTCGCACGGGAAGCGGCGGGGATGCAGTTTGAGATTTGAGGCGCGGCCACTGTGCCCGGCTAAGAAGGGCAGGTTCAGTAAGTGATATTGAACTGCCCGTCCTTAGCGGTGACGTGCACGCGCTGGAGCGGGCGCCCTTCGAGGGCGGCATTGAGGAATTCCCTGCCGATCTCGGGCAGGAGCTGATTCGTAATGGTGGCGTCCACAAGTCGGGCGCCGCGTTCCAGTTCCGAGCAGCGTTCGGCGATGAGCGCAGGAAGCGTCTCGTCCCAGGTGAAGGGGATGGCGTGGTTTTGCTTCACGCGCTTCTCGACCTTGCGCAGGTTGAGGGTGATGATGAGGCGCAGCATTTCCTGGCTGATGGGGTAGAACGGAATGACGACGAGGCGGTTGAGCAGGGCGTCGGGAAAGACTTTCGTCAGTGGCGTGCGCATGGCTTTCTCCAGGGCCTCGGCGTCAGGCATGAGGTCAGGATCTTTGCAGAGACTGATGACGACTTCCTGCGCGGCGTTGCTGGTGAGGATGATGATGGTGTTCTTGAAGTCAATCTTGCGCCCCTCGCCGTCCTCCATCCAGCCTTTGTCAAAGACCTGGAAAAAGATTTCGTGAACGTCAGGGTGAGCTTTCTCCACTTCATCGAGCAGCACGACGCTGTAGGGACGGCGGCGGACGGCTTCAGTGAGTTTGCCGCCTTCGCCGTAGCCGACATAGCCGGGAGGCGCGCCTTTGAGCGTTGAAACAGTATGCGCTTCCTGGAACTCACTCATATTGATGGCGATGAGGCTGGTCTCGTCACCGAAAAGAGTCTCGGCCAATGTCAGTGCGGTCTCGGTCTTGCCGGTTCCGCTGGGGCCTGCCAGCATGAAGACGCCGATGGGGCGGTTTTCGTTATCCAGTCTGGCGCGATTCGTTTGAATGCGGCGCGCGATCGTGTCGAGCGCATGGCGTTGGCCGATGACGCGACGCTCAAGAATGTCGCCCAGTCCGAGAACAGTGCGAAGCTCATCCTGCATCATCTTTCCAACAGGCACGCCGGTCCAGTCGGCGACGACGGCGGCCACGGCCTGCGCGTCCACCGTCGGGAAAATGAGCGGGGATTCGCCCTGCAACTGGCTGAGAACGGACTCGACACCGCGCAGCACGGTGATGAGCGATTCAGAATCCACGGGCTCCGCAGGAGGCTCCTTGCCCTCCTCCACGGGCTTGCTGGCCTCCACGAGTTGTTTCCGCAGACCTAGCACCTTTAGAACGAGTTCCTTTTCCTTCGCCCAGTTTTCGGTCAGTTGCGCTTCCTCGGCTGTAAGCGCGGCAATCGAAGCCGCCACGTCCTTGATCTTCGTCGCATGATCGCCGCCTGCGGCGGATTCGCGTTTCAGGATTTCGAGTTCGATGTTCGTCGTCTCCAACTGCCGGCGCACGTCCTCCACGCGGGCCGGCGTAGCGTGCTGGCTGATCGCGACACGCGCGGCAGCGGTGTCAATGAGGCTGACGGCTTTGTCAGGCAACTGACGTGACGGAATATAGCGGCTGCTCAGTTTGACTGCGGCCTCAAGGGCCTCGTCGAGAATGCTGACGGCGTGGTGCTTCTCCAGATTTTCCGCGAGACCGCGGACCATGGTGACGGCTTTCGCGACATCCGGCTCGTCTATCTTGATCACCTGAAAGCGCCGCGTCAGCGCCGGGTCTTTCTCAAAGTACTTCTTATACTCCGCCCATGTCGTCGCCGCGATGGTGCGCAGCGTGCCGCGGGCCAGCGCGGGCTTCAGCAAATTCGCCGCGTCATTCTGTCCGGCTGCGCCTCCTGCACCGATGAGCTGGTGGGCTTCGTCAATGAACAGGATGATCGGCGTGGTCGAAGCCTGGACTTCATCAATGACCGAACGCAGGCGGTTCTCGAACTCACCCTTCATGCTGGCGCCGGCCTGAAGCAAGCCGAGGTCGAGCACGTGCAAGGCCACGTTCTTCAGAGCTGGTGGAACATTCCCGGAAACGATTTGGAGCGCGAACCCTTCGACCACGGCGGTCTTTCCTACTCCGGCCTCACCTGTGAGGATGGGATTGTTCTGCCGACGGCGCATCAGCACGTCCACGATCTGACGGATCTCCTCATCGCGGCCATAAATAGGATCCATCTTTCCTTCACGGGCCTTGGCCGTGAGGTCGGTGGCATACTGGGCGAGAGCCGACTGTTTGCCACCCTGTGGGCCGACTGCTCCACTGGATTCACCCGGCGCCACCCCGCCGCCTGCTGATTCCGTCATCCCGTCTTCCGGCGAACCTCCGACGATGTTCAGGAAATCATCGGTCAGTTTGTCGGTAGAGACTTTCCTGAACTCTTCGCTGAGTCCGCAGAGAAACATTTGCAGATTCGGCGTCTTCATCATGCCGAGCATCACATGTCCGGTGCGGACGCGCGTCTGTTTGAACATGAGCGAAGCATACACCCAGCCCTGCTCCATCGCTTCGCGCAGCGTCTGGGAAAAGCCGCTGATGGACACCGCTCCGCGCGGCAGGCGATCCAGCGCGGCAGTGAGCTGGGTGCTGAGTTTTGAGGGATTGAGATCGAAATGGCGAACGATGCGATGAAGGTCGCTGTCCTGCTCATTGAATATCTGATGGAGCAGGTGATGCAGTTCGACCTGGGGATTCCCGCGGAGTTTGCAAAAGGTGGTGGCACCCTCCGTTGCACGGTAGGCTAGTTCATTGAGTCGGCCGAAGAGATCGCGGGGTGAGATTTCAGACATAGGATGTGGTGGTTGGAATTAAGTGTTGTCGGCTTCGGTCAGCCCGCCGCCGCGGACATGGAATTGATCTGCGTCCCGCGCCGGGGGAACGCTGGTCAGCCAGGTTGTATAGCCAAGCCGCCCGCCGCTGCCAAGTTTAGTTTTTGGCACATCCTCTTTGCTCAGAACGATGGAGGCTTCCCAGTAGAGCTCTGAACGGGTGTAGAATTTCATCCATGCGTGGAGGCGTGCGTGGCAAATGCCGCCAGGGAGGAAAAGTTCGAACTGCTCAGCCTTCATGGGACCGATCCGAAGGGAGCACTTCATTCCGCGGTCCCAAATTTTGGATCCGACCACGCAGGAACTGCCGAGCAGGCCCGTCTCCCGCGACTCGCCCACACGGCACTGCTGGGCTGATGGAATATCTATCCACTGGCCAGTGAAGCTGAAGACTTCGACGTCGGTGCTGAAGTATTCGGAAAGCAACCCGCGCAGACCGGCACCGTGGCGGGTCTGGCAGGAAAGATGGCCCGCAAACGGCAGCCGGTGCTGTCCTGGAATCGCGTCCAGGCTTTCCATTTCCGGCATTCCGGTGCCGAAAGTGCAGGCGATCCATTCAGCAAAAGTGCGATCCTCAGACCGGTCGAGATCCACTGTTTTTTGGGCCACAGCCCATGCACGATAGAAGAGGCTGATGGTGCGGTGGTGGAAGATGTCGAGGAACTCCGCGAGGGTAGAGTCGCGACCGGAGCTGGTGCCGGTGGCGGATGCCTCCTCTTCGCGAGGGCCGCGCGCGTCAGGATCCTGGATGCCACGGAGGCGGTTGCGGATGAAGTCGGTGTAACGCAACGGCAGCGGGCCGTTCGGCCCCGTCAGACCGGTGAAGCGCACCATGAGTTTCGTCCCCTGCTGGCGGTCGAGGTGCGGCTGTTCCAGTGCGGAGGTGGCAAAACCAAGCGAGAGATACTGACCGAAGCGAATGGGATCCTGACGCAGCGCGCGCGAAGTTCCGAGGCGTGGAAGATCCGGACGCGAACTCTCGATCCGGCGCAGCGCGCCGAAGAAGTCGTAATCCCACGGCCGCGCGAGCACGTCGTCAATTACAGAACCGGTATCCGTCCTGGTCGTATCGGCCATCGCATTACCTCCCCGCGCTGTTCGGTGTGGAGAGTGAGTCGGGTGAAGGAGTTCAGGGAAACGTAGCGCGCGAGAAACTGCTCGACGGCGCTGGCAAAAAGAAACGTGCCGTAGCCGGCGAAACGGTCTTCATCGAGCGTAAGGTCCACGTCTATTCCGCGAATGAAACTCACCGGCCCGGTACCGGGACTGCGAGCCAAAGCCGGGCGGCTGGCGACACGGCGGACGCCATCAATCTGGGATTCCAGTTTCGGATCCGCAGCGTAGAGATGCAGCATCTCGCGGAGGGCCTCAGCACCGTTTTCGCCGTGGCTGACAAGGGAGAGGTAGTTGAGCGAAAGATGATTGATGGCACGCCACGTGAAGCGCCCTTCGGCGACTGCGGGCCGCGGCGGCGTGGGGCCGCTGAGGCATCGGATGGAGGTAACCGGGATGTGCGATTCCGCCGTGAAATCGGTCGTCCCGAGACCTTTAGGAATATCCAGCGCGAGGTGGCGGTTGGTCACCCAGCAGTCGGCTGCGATTTGCTCAAGATTGGGCGAGAAGGGAGCGCTTTCGGGGTCAACGAGCGAGATATGCACTTCGCTGCCAGGATACGTGGAGCGCTGACCGAACTTCCTTTCGCTTTCCGACAACGCACGCGGCACACGATAACCAGTGTAAAACGCAGCGGCGGTGGCGCGGTGGTTGCGATGCAGGTAAAACGGGAAAAACGGCTGCTCTTCAGACGACGTGCGCCCGTAGCCGGTGACTTTTTCCACGGAGTAGATTTCGTAATCAAAGATGCGCGTGCGATCAATGATGATCAGATACTCGTGCATCGAAGTCGAGATCGGCGCCCGCTCCGAGCGGCGGCGGAATAGATTTACCACTGGCGTGCAGTAGAGCTGGAAGAGGGACGGCTGCACGAAGTCTGCGATTTCCTCCTTCCGATCCCGCAGCGGCACGATGATATCGAATTCCCGCCCGGTGAACCGCTGTAGGGCCAACTTCAACTTGCTGAACTCCACGAACAGTCCGCGAGCCGACATGAGGAAATGCTCCTTCAGAATGCGATATCCTTCGAAGCTTCGCGGGTTTGGCGGGAGCATGGCTTCGTTGTCGTCGAAGCCCGCCTGACGCACTGTGTTCATGCCGAGAAATGTGCTGCGACGGTGCTGCATGTCGGTGGATTCCCGGATCACGACGCCCATGCCGCGAGCGAATATTTCTTCCATCACCACAGAGGGAAGATGGTCTTCGCCGTGAAGGAAGAAGCTGAGGCTGTCGCAGTCGAGCTTGTTCAGAACACCTTCGGGGCCGGTGGTTTTGAGACGCAACCGGATGCGCAAAGCGGCGCGGGCTCCGGCGTATTCGCGCGGAAGATTCAGTTCGCTCATCGTCCGCGTGAGGTAATCAGCCTGTGTCACTTCGAGCGGATAGAGAGTGACTTCGTGCGCGGTGACAAACCGACAGGTAGTGGCTTCGTCTTTAAGCTTGAGCGACTGCATGGCGCTGCCGCGGACGACCTTCATGCCGTCCATCAGCGATTTGTCACTCCAAACGGGCTCCATCCTCACCACCGCGCAGGACGGGCCGGGGGCGAGATAGTCAGGATAGACAGTTTCAAGAATGCCTTGAGTGAAGCGCGGGAATTCCGCTTCCAGTTTCAACTGTACGCGGGAAGTGAGGTAGGCGAATCCCTCCAGCAGTCGTTCAACGAAAGGGTCCGGGCAAACATCGCGCGACTCCCGGTCAATGTTAAGCCGGGCGGCGATTTTTGGATAGGCCGCCGCGAAGTCGCCAGCCACTTCGCGGATGTGGCGCAACTCTTCGTTGTAAATCTGGAGAAAAGCCCGGTTCATACTCCGCCGGTAATTTCGCAGATGCCGGACTCCAGATCAATGTCGGTGCGGAAGAATATCCGCTCCGGATGCGGCAGTGCCCAGAGGTGGCCTTTTATTTCAAAACCAACGCGCCCGATTTCCGTCCGGT